>NZ_SMLD01000007.1:0-119503 GCF_004352805.1 Nonomuraea mesophila | reverse complement strand
CAGTGGGCGCCGGCGAGGTTGAGGACGACGACGCCGCCGATGATGAGCAGGATTCCGCCGATCTTGAGCGGGGTGAGGGTCTCCCCCAGGAACAGGGCGCCGATGAGGGCGATGGCGGCGGTGCCGGCTCCGGACCAGACGGCGTAGGCGGTGCCCACCTCGAGGTGGAGTTTGAGCGCCTTTGCCAGCAGGACGAAGGAGACGATGTAGCCGGCGGCGACGACGACGCTCCAGCCGAGGTGGGTGAAGCCGTTGCTGAGTTTGAGCGCGGAGGTGGCCAGGACCTCGGAGGCGATGGCGAGGGCGAGCAGGAGCCAGGCCATGGGCGGTTGTCCCCCAGATGACGAGTGGTGCGGGTCTTCCACTGTAGGCGCGCAGGTTCGGGCGTCCGGCGGGCCTGCGCACTGTGCAGGCGGTGTGCGGGAACCGCTTGAAAACGCTGTCGAATACGTGTTCCACTGGGGGTGTGGCTTGGGATGCGCCCGCGCTGGTTGAGGCTGCCGACGATCGTCCGCTGATCGAGCGGCGCGCGGTGGCGCGCGACGGCTTCTACGAGCTGCAGGCCCGTACGATGATCGAGCGGGTGCCGCAGGCGGCGGGCATCGCCCAGCAGTGGGCGCTTTCTCCTTACCGGGGTTGTGCGCACGCCTGCCTGGGCTGCGGCGCGCGTGGTGGGCACCGGCGGCTGGGGCTGGACGCGGGCGGCGACTTCGACACCCGCATCGTGGTCAAGCCCAACGCGGTGGCGCGGCTGCGGGCGGAGCTGGCGCGCTGGGACGGCCGTGAGCTGGCCGTCGGGATCAGCGGCGACTGCTACCAGGTGGCCGAGCAGACCTACCGGCTGATGCCCGGCGTGATCGGGGCGCTGGCCGGGGCCGGGGTGCCGTTCACCGTCTACACCAAGAGCGCGCTGGTGCTGCGCGACGCCGGGCTGCTGGCGCGGGCGGGGGCGCGGGTGGCGGTGTCGATCGCGTTCGTCGACGAGCGCATCCGGCGGGCGGTCGAGCCGGGCGCGCCGGGCGCGCAGGCGCGGCTGGAGCTGGTGTCGGCGCTGGTGGAGGCGGGTGTGGACTGCCGGGTGCTGATGGCTCCGGTGCTGCCGCTGCTCAGCGACGCCGCCGACCAGCTGACCGCCACCGTCCGGCGCATCGCCGCGGCGGGCGCGCGGGCCGTGGAGCCGGTGGTGCTGCGGCTGCCGGCCGGCACCCGGGCGTGGTACACGCAGTGGCTGGCGCGGGCGCATCCGCACCTGGTGGAGCGCTACGAGGAGCTGTACGACCGTGCGGGCCTGCCCTCTGCCGTGTACGAGGAGCGCATCACGGGGCAGATCGCGCAACTGTGCCGGGTGTACGGGATGGCCTGCGGAGCGCCGCCGGCCCGCGCGCCGCAGCCGCAGGCCGCGCAGCTCGCCCTCGTGTGAGCCTTTGTGTGAGCCTTTGTGTGAGCCTCCCCGTGCAGCAGCCCGTGTGAGTCCCGCCGTTCCGAGCGGCTTCGCGGGCACGGCCACGGAGAAAAGCAGAGGAAAAAAAGGGACTGGACGGCGCTGCTAGCGTGCTGGCCATGGAGATCATCGATTGCGAGGCGTTCGTCGAGCACGGCTTCGCCAAGGTCGAGGCGGTCGTGCCGCGCGAGGTGGGCGACGCGGCCAGGGCGCTGCTGTGGCAGCGTATCGGCCTGTCGCCCGACGACCCCTCGGGGTGGACGCAGCCTGTGGTGTGGACCGCCGACCTGACCGGTGAAGGGCCGTTCGGGCAGATCATGGGCAGTGAGCGGCTGCGGGCCGCGCTGGACGCGGTGGCCGGGCACGGCCGGTGGGTGCCGCCCGGCAGCGCCGGCAACATCCCGGTACGGTTCCCGCGGGTGGCTCCGGCCGACGACCGCGGCTGGCACATCGACGCCAACACGGTGCTGCCCGACGGCGGCTACGGCGTGAGCGGGCGACCGCAGACGCTGCTGCTGCTGGTGCTGTTCTCCGAGGTCGGGCCGCATGACGCGCCGACCAGGATCCGCGCCGGCAGCCAGCGGGACGTGGCCGCGGTGCTGGACGAGCAGGTGCACGACCCGATGAAGCTGGGGCCGCTGTTCGACGCGACCGGCCGCGACCGGCCGGTGGAGGCCGCCACGGGCCTGCCGGGAGATGTGTACGTGGTGCATCCGTTCACGGTCCACGCCGCGCAGGAGCATCTGGGTGAGCGGCCGCGGTTCATGGCGCAGACGCCGGTGTTCCTTGCCGGGCCGCTGAGCCCGGGCGACGACTCCCCGCTGGGCAGGGCCGCCGGCTGGTGACGCCCCGCACCCTGGTCCGGACTGCTCGGCTTCAAGCGGACGGCACCCGCGCCGCCCGCACGGGGAAGCCTTCCATCGTCATGGAACCATGGCATCCTGGGCAGCGGCGACCGCTGCGCCGGCGCCCTCATCGCCGGCTGGATCGGCCGTGGCGCCCTGCCCGGCAGGGACGTCTCCTGCCCCGCCGGCCCTTCAGGCGGGTGACCGGCCGGAGGTCACGGCCGGGAGCGGAAGGCGGCCAGTTCCTGGGCGGCCTCGTTCAGGTCCTTGGCCGTGTCGATGGCACGCCAGTACACCCCCTGCGGCAGTTCGTAGCCCGCCAGGCGGCGTTCGCGCGCCAGGCGGGGGAACGTGCTGCGCTCGTGGTCGCCCTGGTCGGGCAGCAGCGGGGTGAACGCGGCGGAGAAGACGTAGACGCCGGCGTTGACCGGGTACGGCGACGGCGGGGCCTCGACGAAGTCCGAGACGTTGCCGAACCGGTCGACCTCGACGGTCCCCCACGGCAGCCGGGGCCGTGCCAGGGCCAGCGTGGCGTGCGCGTCGCGCTCCTGGTGGAAGGCCGCCATGGCGCGCAGGCCGAAGCGGGTCCAGATGTCGCCGTTGGTGGCGTACCAGGGCTCGCCGGGGCGGGGCAGCGCCGCGGCGGCGAACTTCAGGCCGCCGCCGCGGCCGAGCGCCTCGGCCTCGACCACCGGCACGACGTTCAGCGGCAGGTTCGCCGTGGCCAGCCAGTCGAGCACCACCTGGGCCAGGTAGCCGCAGGAGACGACGGCGTCGGTCACGCCTTCGGCGGCCAGCCATTCCAGCTGGTGGCCGATGATGGGCAGGCCGGTGCCGGGGATCTCGACCATCGGCTTGGGCCGGGTGTCGGTGTAGGGGCGCAGGCGTGAGCCCTGCCCGCCGGCGAGGAGTACCGCCTGGGTCACCGGGGCGGAGGAGGGCGGCGACGCGCCGGCGGACGGGATGAGATCGTCGACAGTCATGCCGGCCAATCTAGGGGGTGCGGGGCGGGCTGCCGGGCCCAGACTGCCGGGCCCAGACTGCCGGCGCCCGCAGGCCGGCGCTCCGGCGGCCGGCTGCTGGGCGGCCGCGGTTCAGGTGACCGCGGTTCAGGTGACCGCGGTTCAGGTGACCGCGGTTCAGGTGACGCGGCGCTGCAGGAGCGTGCCCGGCCACTCCCCCACGGTGAAGGGCTCCGTACGGGTGAAGCCGCAGCCTTCGTAGTAGGCGACCAGGCGGCCGTCGTCGCCGGCGTAGCAGTCGACGCGCAGCAGGTTCACGCCGCGCTCGCGGGCCAGGTCGTAGGCGTGGTCGAGCAGGGCCCTGCCCACGCTGTGGCCGGCGAAGGCGCGGTCGATGACCAGGCACTGGACGTACAGCTCGCTCTCGCCGGCGGGTAGGACGTAGTCGTGGGGGTCGCCGACGACCAGGCAGCCGGCGGGCCGGCCGCCGACCTCGGCGATGCGCATGCCGCCGCCCTCGGCCCAGCCGGTGACCTGCCGGGTGCGTTTGTGGTCGCCGGTGAACGGCCTGCTGCCCCACTGGCCGGTGCGGCCCTGCGAGACCAGCCAGGTGATGGCGCTGTCGAACATGGCCAGCACGGCCGGCACGTCGCCGTCGCCGCCCTTGCGGATGTGCATGGAAGTCAGGTCTTCTCCTTCAGGGCGCTGCCCTTCTTCCACTGGGAGAACGACAGTTGCCAGTAGCCCCAGCCGTTGTTCCATTCGAGGTCGCGGTCGGTGCCCTTGACGTCGACGACGTCGCCGCGCTGGACGGTGTCGTAGAACCATTTCGCCTGGTCGGGGCGGGCGTTGATGCAGCCGTGGCTGACGTTCTGCCTGCCCTGGGCCCAGACGTTGTTCTTGGCGTGGACGTACTCGCCGGAGTTGGAGATCCGCACCGCGTGGTTGATCATGACGTCGTAGTACTCGGGGTCGCCCTTCTTGCGGCCCGGGGAGATCATGCGGACGGGGTTCGCGCGTTCCATGGTCAGGTGCACGCCGGAGGAGGTGGTGTACTCGCGGGTGGTGGCCTTGCCGGCGCTGATGCGCATGGTCTTGACGCGCTTGCCGTCCTTGTAGACGTACATCATGTGCTTGGCGACGTTGACCTTGCTGATCTGCTTGGCGCCGATCTTGAGGTTGGCGGTGTAGTCCTTGACGCCGTAGAGGCCCTTGCCGGCCTTGACGCCGGTGATGTCGGCGTGGAACTTCACCTTCTGGTGGGCCGGCCAGTATTTGGCGGTGCGGTAGATGACCTTGTTGTCGGCCACCCAGCGCCACGCGCCGTCGACAGGCTTTTCCGCCTCCACCTTCAGGGCGCGCTCGATGGCGGCCTTCTTGGCGACGGACTGGTTGAAGGTCACGATGATGGGCGCGCCCACGCCGAGGGTCTCGCCCTTGGCGTTGGGGGTGACGTCGACGACCTGCAGCGCGCGCGCCGGCTTGGCGGTGGTGAAGGCGCTGGTGGAGGAGGTGACGCCGGCCTTGGCGGTGACGGTGTAGTCGGTGGACGGCTTCAGCGGTGTCTTGGAGACCCACCGGGTCCTGTCGGTGTTGAAGCGGCCCTCGACCGGTTCGTCGTCGCCTTCGACGGTCACGTCCTCCAGGGCGCCGCCGGCCGCCTTGACGGTGATCTTCTTGTCGGGGCTGACCTTGGCGCTGCCCTCGGCGGGTGAGATCTCGATGGTCGGCGCCTGCGGGGTGGCCGACGTGGTGGCTTCGGGGGCCTGCGGCGTGCCCGAGGCGCCGCCGCCGGAGCATGAGGCCGTCAGCGTCGCGGCGGTGAGCAGCGCGAACGCGGTGGCGGGCTTCCTCCAAGCAGGCGCAGCGTTCAAGACAATCCTTTCCCACTAGGGCACCAAAGGCACCCCAAAAACCATAATGCTCCTGCATGTAAGACGGCGAATGATTTAGGAGAGTTCGGTCACATTTCAATCACTTCTGCGCGGGTGATCAACGCAGGTCAGCGCGGTGTCAGGCGGTGTGTCAGACCGGTGTGCCGGCGTCCCGCCCCCCGAGTGCGCACCGCCTGGGCCAGAGCCCGGCGCGAGCCGACGATCACGACGAGCTTCTTGGCGCGCGTGATGGCGGTGTAGAGCAGGTTGCGCTGCAACATCATCCAGGCGCTGGTCGCCAGCGGGATCACGACCGCGGGATATTCGCTGCCCTGCGACCGGTGGATGGAGACCGCGTAGGCGTGGGCCAGCTCGTCCAGTTCGTCGAAGGCGTACTCGACCGGCTCGTCCTCGTCGGTCAGGACGGTCAGTTTGTGCTCGTCGGGACGGATGTCGGTGACGATGCCGACCGTCCCGTTGAACACCCCCGCGGCGCCCTTGTCGTAGTTGTTGCGCAGCTGGGTGACCTTGTCGCCGACGCGGAAGACGCGGCCGCCGTAACGGCGTTCCGGCATGCCCTCGCGGGCGGGCGTCAGGGCCTCCTGCAGCGCGATGTTGAGCGCGCCCGCCCCGGCCGCGCCCCGGTGCATCGGCGCCAGCACCTGTACGTCGCGCCGCGGATCGAGACGGAAGCGCCGCGGGATGCGGCGGGCGACCACGTCGACCGTCAGCGCGGCGATCTCCTCCGGCTCCTCGCACGGGAACAGGAAGAAGTCCGACATGCCTTCCAGGACGGGGTGGTGGCCGGTGTTGACCCGGTGGGCGTTGACCACGACGCCCGACTCCTGCGCCTGGCGGAAGATCTGCGTCAGCCGCACCCGCGGCACGTCCTCGGCGGCCAGCAGATCCTTGAGCACCTCGCCGGCGCCGACCGACGGCAACTGGTCGACGTCGCCCACGAACAGCAGGTGCGCGCCCGGGGCGACCGCCTTGACCAGCTTGTTGGCCAGCAGCAGGTCCAGCATCGACGCCTCGTCCACCACGACGAGGTCGGCGTCCAGCGGGTTGTCGCGGTCGAAGGTCGCATCGCCGCCGGGCCGCAGCTGCAGCAGCCGGTGCACCGTGGTGGCCTCGTGACCGGTCAGCTCCGCCAGCCGCTTGGCCGCCCGGCCCGTCGGCGCCGCCAGGATCACCCGGGCGCGCTTGGCCCTGGCCAGCAGCACGATCGAGCGTACGGTGAAGCTCTTGCCGCAGCCCGGCCCGCCGGTCAGCACCGCGACCTTCTCCGTCAGCGCCAGGCGCACCGCCTGGCGCTGCTCGGGCGCCAGCTCGGCGCCCGTCTGGCCGCGCAGCCACTGCTCGGCCCGCTCCCAGTCGACGTCGGCGAAGGCCTTGAGCCGGTCATGACCGTTGCGCAGCAACCCCAGCAGCCCGGAGGCCAGCGACAGCTCGGCACGGTGGAACGGCGGCAGGTAGACGGCCGGCACCACGTTGTCGCCCGCCGGGATCTGCTCGCGTACGACCCCCTCGGCCGCCACCAGTTCCTCCAGGCACGCCGCCACCAGCTCGGCGGGCACCTCCAGGATCTTCACCGCGTCCCCCACCAGGTTGGGGGCCGGCAGGTAGCAGTGGCCGTCGTCGGCGGCCTGCGACAGCGTGTAGCGCAGCCCCGCCATGACCCGCTCGGGGCTGTCGTGCGGGATGCCGACCGCCTGGGCGATGGTGTCGGCCGTCTTGAACCCGATCCCCCACACGTCGTCGGCTAGTTTGTACGGCTGCGTCCTGACGACGTCGATGGACGACTCGCCGTACTGCTTGAAGATGCGCACCGCGATCGAGGTGGACACCCCGACCCCCTGCAGGAAGATCATCACCTCTTTGATGATCTTCTGTTCCTCCCAGGCGGCGGCGATCATCCTCGTCCGTTTGGGACCCAGACCCGGCACCTCGGCCAGGCGCTTCGGCTCCTGCTCGATGACCTCCAGCGTGTCGAGCCCGAAATGGTCGACGATCCGCTCGGCCATCTTCGGGCCGATGCCCTTGATCAGCCCGGAGCCGAGATAACGCCGGATGCCCTGCACGGTGGCCGGCAACACCGTCGTGTAGGACCACACCTCGAACTGGCGGCCGTAACGGGGATGCGACGTCCAGCGGCCCCGCAACCGCAGCGACTCGCCGACCTGCGCGCCCAGCAGCGGCCCGACGACCGTCAGCAGATCCGCGCCGGAACGCTCGGTCGCCACCCGCGCGATCGTGTAGCCGCTGGTCTCATCGGCATAAGTGATGCGCTCAAGTACGGCGTCCAAAGCAGTAGCAATATCTTTGGAGCTCCCGTCGCGGCTTCCCTGAGGCATCCCCACACGGAGGAGACTAGGACAGATCTTCATCACCACGACACCTCCCCCGGCGCCGCTGAGCCCGCGAACTTATCGCGCCCGCACCGGGCTGCCCTGGCGGGACCTGCCCGAGCGATTCGGTTCCTGGATCACGGTCTACAAGCGGCATCGCCGCTGGTCGGCCGATGGCACGTGGCAGAGGCTGCTGGCCGCCATCCAGGCCGGGCAGGACGCCGAGGGGCGGGTGGACTGGGACATCTCGGTGGACTCCACCACTGTCCGGGCGCACCAGCACGCCGCCGGTGCGCCCCGCACACCGCCTGCGCCGGCGGCGTCCGGGCGGGAAAAGGGGGACGCCGCCGGGACAAAGCGGGGCGATCCGGTGCTGGCCTCGCTGGCCGCCCGGCTGGCGGAGGTGGTCAGGCTGGGGAGTGCCTAGGCCGTTCCCGCGGCGGGTTCACCACCAAGCTGCATCTGTCGGCCGACGGCCGCTGCCGGGTGTTGTCGCTGGTGCTGACGCCGGGCCAGGATGGCGACAGTCCTCAGTTCCGGCGTGTGCTGGGCGCCATCCGCGTCCCTCGGCTGGGGCCGGGACGTCCGCGCACCCGGCCTGCCAGCCTGGCCGCGGACAAGGCCTATTCCTCTTCCGCCAACGGCGCCTACCTGCGCCGCCGCAAGATCCGCCACACCATTCCCGAGCCCCGCGACCAGCGCGCCAACCGTCGACGGCGGGGCTCGAACGGCGGACGGCCCACCGGTTTCGACGCTGAGCGCCACAAGGGCCGGAACGTCGTGGAACGGGCGATCAACCGGCTGAAGAACTTCCGCGCCGTGGCCACCCGCTACGGCAAACGCGCCTACATCTTCCTCGGCACCGTCACCCTGGCCGCACTGATCATCTGGCTCCGAACCTGATCTAAGAAACAGTCCCTAGGCGGGCGGATCATGGATGCAGCCTTGCTGGCTTCGGCGCTCCAATCGAACAAGCTGTTGCCGTGGCGGACGTGAAGGCGCAGAGGGATAGCTGAGCGAGTCCAGCAAGTGCGGTTCCACGTTGCCGCACTGCGAGACTGGGGCCCGCCTCCGGCCTCCCCGCGCTCGTCCCCACGCCGACGAGACTAGGGCAGATCAACGACAGTGCGACACCCGCGCCCGGACCGGACGCGAAGACGACGCAGGGCTCCGTCCCGCAGCGGGACGGAGCCCTGGTGACGTCCGGTTCGCGGCCGCAGCGCCTCACCCCTCGCGCGCGGGGCGAGGCGCCCGGTCACCCTGTCACGGAGGAACCGCTAGTTTCCGCCGGCACCTCCTCCACCGCCTCCGCCGCCGCCGCCACCGCCGGGGGCGGGAGTGGTCGGGCTGGGCGCGGGAGCGGTCGGGCTGGTCGTGGGCTTGGGCCGCGTGCAGCTGCCGAAGCCCTCGTTGTAACCGTCCCGGAAGCCGCGCCGGTAGGCGCCGGTGCCGGACATCTGCAGGTCGTGGTCCCTGCCGGAGCGGCAGTCGGCGCGGCCCTCGGTGAAGCCGGCCCTGCGGCCCCGGTTGTAGCGGCGCCTTGCCCTGCGGCGCGGCGGCTGGGCGAGTTCCTCGGTGGCGGTGTGCAGGGTGGTCGTGGTGCTCGCAGTGGTGTTCTGGGCCATGGACACGACGGAGGTGTCCGCGGCGACGGCCGGTTCGACGGCCAGTGCGGCGATGAGCGCTGGGCTGAGCAGCAGCACGCCTACCTTGGAGCGCTTCATGCTTCCCCCTTTATGTGCGGGTCGCCGGGCCGGTGCGACGGTCGTGCCGCCGCCGTGGTCCGGCGTCTTCCGACAGCGTGGCGAATGCCTGGTCACCGCTCCGTCATGCGGGCGTGACCGCGCCGTGACGGCGTTCGTACGAGGGAAGGGCGCCGCGGCAGCAGACCCGCGACCCGCTCGTGCAAGCGGGGCGTCGGGGTGATGCCGAGTTCGTCGCTCAGATTCCGCTCGAAAACCTGAAAATGACGGAGCGCCTCCGCCTGGTTACCCTCGGCCAGATGCGCGTCCACCAAGGCGGCGCAAGCGCTTTCCCGCAGCGGTTCCGCGCGCACGGCCACGCTCGCCGCCGACACCGCCTCGGCGAAACGCCCCGCCTTCAGGAACAACCCCGACAACGCCTCCAGCGCGTGCAACCGCAACTGGTGCCACTCGTCCGAAGCCGCCAGCACCCACTCGTCGTACCAGCCGGGCAGCAGGCCGTCCGACAGCCTCCTGATCGAGCCGGTGCACACGTCGTCGTCGCCCGGCGGCTCCAGCGGGTCCAGCAGGCGCAGCGCCAGCGCCCTGGCCTCCTCGACGTCCACGCCGACCTCCGGGCACAACCCGAGGCCGCTGGAGTCCACGCGCAGCAACGCCCGCCCGCCGCCGTCCAGGCGGGCCAGCGCGGAACGCAGGCTGGCCTGCGCCCGCCGCTCGGCCGCCCCCGGCCACATCTGCGCCGCCATCACCGCGCGGGTGACCGTGGTTCTGTTGAGCGCCAGGTAGGCCAGCAGGCGCTCCGATCCGCTGGACAGGACGATCTGCTCGTCGGCCGCCATCAGCCTGAAACCACCAAGAAGCATGATGAAGACGCGCCGGCCGCTGTCCGCCATCCCAGGTCCCCTTCACTCACGGGAGAACACTCACCAGTGGGGGACCCAGACCTTAGGTCTCCAGCACACCCTACCTGCGCCGACAGCGACTCATCGGTGAAGAATCGTCGGTGCCGTCACGAAATTTCGGCCACGAACGCCATCCGCACGCCTACGGCCGGACGGCCGCGCGTGCGCGGGCGGTTGGGGCGGGTACGCGAGATGTGCACGGCTTCGACGGCCGCCGCCGGGACCGGCTGACCGGCGACCGGCGGAAAGGGCCCGACCCCGCCCGCGCGCGGCGGCTAATCTTGTCGCCCATGACGCAGGTGGGACACAGGACGGCACGTGCGCTGCTGCGCAGGCTCGCCGTCGAACAGGCCGAATGCAGGGTGCCGTCGCTGACGGCCGCGATCGTGCGCGACGGCGCGACGGCGTGGTTCGGCGGGCGCGGCCGCGTCGACGGCGCCGCGCCGACCCCCGCCACGCAGTACCGGCTCGGATCGATCACCAAGAGCATGGTCGCCGTCGTCGTCATGCGCCTGCGCGACGAAGGCGCGCTCGCGCTGACCGACCCGCTGCGCGAGCACCTGCCCGGCGCCCCGCTCGGCCACCTGACCATCGCCCAGCTGCTGTCCCACACCGCCGGGCTGACCGCCGAACCGCCCACCGACTGGTGGGAACGCACCCCCGGCGTCCCCGCCGCCGAGCTGCTGGCCCGGCTCGGCCCCGCGGAGCTCAAACACCGGCCGGGCCGGCGCTTCCACTACTCCAACGTCGGCTTCGCGCTGCTCGGCGAGCTCGTGGCCCGCCTGCGCGGCACCACGTGGCTCAAGGCGGTACGCGCCGAGGTGCTCGACCCCCTCGGCATGCACGACACCACCGCCCGGCCCCGCGCCCCCCACGCCACCGGCTACGCCGTGCACCCGTGGGCCGACGTGGTGCTGGCCGAGCCCGAGCACGATGCCGACGCCATGGGCCCCGCCGGGCAACTGTGGTCGACCCCGCACGACCTGGCCCGCTGGGCGGTCTTCCTCGCCGGCGACACCGGCGGCGTCGTGTGCGAGGACACCCTCGCCGAGATGCGCGAGCCGGCCGGCGTCGACGACGGCGACACCTGGACCGCCGGATTCGGGCTCGGCCTGCAGCTGTCCCGGCCGGGCGGCCGCCGCCTGGCCGGCCACACCGGGTCGATGCCCGGCTTCCTGGCCACCGTGTGGGCCGACCCCGCCGACGGCGCGGGAGTGCTGTTCATGGCCAACACCACCTCCGGGCTCAGCGGCAGGCTGGCGATCGACCTGCTGGACATCCTGGAGGAGTACGAACCGCGCCTGCCCGACGAATGGCACCCGGTCGCCGCCGACCCGCGCCTGCTGGAGCTGACCGGGCTGTGGCACTGGGGGCCCAAACCGTACGCGCTGCGGCTGCTGCCCGAGCGCGGGCTGTCGCTCGAACCGGTCGGCGGCGGCGGGCGCGCCTCCAGGTTCGTGCCGCAGGACGACGGGACCTGGCTCGGCCTGGACGGCTACTACGCCGGGGAGACCCTGCGGGTCGCGCCCGACCATCTCGACCTCAACACCTTCATCTTCACCCGCGAGCCCTACGACCCGACGGCGCCCGTACCTGGCGGCGTGAGCGCCTGGCACGCCTGAGGCCCCTGCCCGTCCCGCCGGCCACCCGGCTCCGGCGGCGCCTCGCCACCGCGGCGACCGCCGCCGCAGCCCGGCGTCGCCTGTCCCCACCCGTCACCACGGCGTACGCCGCCCCGCACCTCCCGCTGCTCGGCCCTTCGCTGCCGCACGGCCGACCATGTTTCGCCCGGTCCTGGGCAGAGGAGGCGGACAACGATCCCCCCGGTCCCCGTGGAGATCACCGCGCCGGCGCGGGAGCTCTCCACGGCCGGACAGCCCGTCGAGCAGCGAGGACCGGCAACAATGCAGTCGAACAACGACCTGGTGGCGAACCCCGGCGGCCTGCCGGAGGCCGAGCGGGCGTTCCAGGCGGTGCGCGGACGCCTGTTCGGGATCGCGTACCGCATGCTGGGCAGCGTGTACGAGGCCGACGACCTGCTCCAGGAGGTGTGGATCCGGTGGCAGACGAGCGAGCGGCGCACCGTGCGCAACGCCGAGGCGTTCCTCGCCACCACGACCACCCGGCTGGCGATCAACGTGCTGCGCTCGGCGCGGGCACGCCGCGAGACCTGCGCCGGGCCGTGGCTGCCCGAGCCCGCCGACACCGGCGCCGACCCCGCGCTGGGCGCCGAACGCGCCGAAGCCCTGGAGATCGCGGTACTGATGCTGCTGGAGCGGCTCACACCCAGCGAACGCGCGTCGTACCTGCTGCGTGAGGCGTTCGAGCACTCCTACGAGCAGATCGCCGAACTCATCGGCCACACCCCGGCGAGCGTGCGCCAGCTGGTCAGCCGCGCCCGCAAGCACCTGGCCGTGACGAGGCGGGCGAGCGTCGCCGTCCTCGATCAGCGGCGGCTGCTGACCGCGTTCGTGGCGGCCGCCCGGTCAGGGGAGACCGCCCAGCTCGAGGCGATCCTCGCCGAGGACGTCGTCTCCCGCTCCGGCGACGGGGACGCTGTACGCCTTGCGAAGGCCCGGGACGCCGGCCGCCACCGCGGAGCCAGGGCTGATCTGCGGCGGCATCGACCGGGCGGCATGGACGGCGAACCCGTCGAAACCCGGCGCCGGACGGTGCAGATCCGGACCGCAGGGGCCGGCTCCCGCCGCTCCCGCAAGGGCGGCGTCACCGGGCCGGCGGTGAGCACC
The DNA here is from genome assembly GCF_004352805.1 of Nonomuraea mesophila. Taxonomy (NCBI): domain Bacteria; kingdom Bacillati; phylum Actinomycetota; class Actinomycetes; order Streptosporangiales; family Streptosporangiaceae; genus Nonomuraea; species Nonomuraea mesophila. The sequence continues at coordinate 106,681 of NZ_SMLD01000007.1, read as the reverse complement.
TGCGGGCAGAGGTGGCCGGCGCCCGCGTCGAGGTGTTCCCGTACGCCGATCACCCCGACGTCACCGTAGGCGCGACCGCGCCCCTTCTGGCGTATGCGGTCCCCCCTATAGTGAGTCAGGTGGCTGACTCGAAGGGCACGCGGGCCAGGACGGCGAGCGCCAAACGGCAGCGGCTGACGGCCGCCGCCGCCCGGATCCTGCACGAGCAGGGCGTCGAGCGCACCACCATCGCCGACATCGCCCGCGCCGCCGACGTCCCCGTGGGCAACGTCTACTACTACTTCAAGACCAAGGACGACCTCGTCGCGGCCGCCCTGAGCGAGCACGCCCACGGGCTGCAGACCCTCACCGCCCGGCTCGACCGCCTCCCCGACCCCAGGCAGCGGCTCAAGGGCCTGATCGAGGCGTGGGTCAGCGAGCGTGACCTCGCCGCCCGCCACGGCTGCCCCACCGGCACCCTGGCCGCCGAGCTCGGCAAGCGCGGCGAAGGCGGCCTCGGAGAGGAGGCCGGCAAGGTCCTCCGGCTGCTGCTCGACTGGGCCGAACGCCAGTTCCGCGAGCTCGGGCTGCCCGGCCCAGACGGCCACGCCCTGACGCTGGTCGGCGCCTACCAGGGCATGTCGCTGCTGGCCAACGCGCTGCGCGAGCCCGACGTCATGGTCCGCGAAGGCCGGCGGCTGACCGCCTGGCTGGAACGCCTGCCGGAGACGAGCTGACACCCCGGACGGGCGCGGCGGCAAGCGGCAGGCAGGCGCGGGTAGGGTCCCGGGCGGGAAGACCACACGCCCGGAGGGCAGGAACCGGATGAAACCCGTGTACGCGGCCGTCGCCGTCCATGTGCCCGCACCGCCGGAACGGGTGTTCGCGCTGATCACCGACTGGCCCAGGCACCGGGAGTGGATGTTCATGACCACCGCCCGCCAGGTGGGCGAGCACGCCGTCGAGGCCTACACCGGCATGTGGCCGTTCGGCTTCCTGGACACGATGACGATCACCTGCTGGGACCCGCCCGCGCTGGTGGTCATGGACCACACCGGGCGCGTGGTGCGCGGGCGCGGCGCGATCCGGGTACGGCCGCACGACGGCGGCAGCCGGGTCATCTGGGCCGAGGAACTGCGCCTGCCGTTCGGGCCGCTGGGCCGGGCCCTGTGGCCGCCGGCCCGCCTCCTCGTCCACGCGCTCGCCCGCCACTCCCTGCGCCGGCTGGGCGCGCTGCTGCGCCGTACGCGCTGATCCCCCCGCCTATTCGACGGTCCGTAAGATCTGCTCGATCGACGCCGTACGGGCCCGCAGCTCCGCCAGGTCGGCGGCCGTCCGCTGCTGGGCGTCCAGCGTGGTCTCGGCCAGCTGCTCGAAGCGGCGCACGAGCCGGCGCAGGTCGTCGGCCTGGTCGGCGGCGGCCTGCGCCTTGCGCGAGTCGAACAGGCCCACGACGACCACGGCGATGAGGAAACCGGCCACGAGCAGCGCGGCGATGAGCAGGATCGCCACGGGCCACGACATGTCCATCAGGAATGCTCCTTGGGTCCTGGACCCTGCTCCGGGTCCGGCCTGGTGAGGGTCTTGGCCGCCTCGGCCAGCGCGGGCGCCGTCAGGCGCAGGTCGAAACCGGTGACCTCGTAGTACTTCATCGCCTTGCCGTCCTCGGACAGCTCGAGCGTGCCGGTGACCAGGCCGGCGGCCTCCAGCCGGCGCAGGTGCATGTGCAGCAGCGGGCGGCTCACGCCGATCTCGCGGGCGAGATGGCTGACGTAGTCGCGTCCGCCGGCCAGGGTGGCGACGATGCGCAGCCGCAGCGGGTTGGCCAGCGCGGCCAGCATCTCCACCAGTTCGTCGCCGGTCGGCTCGGCCGCCGTCATGACATCCCATCCTGTAAACAGTTCGTTACAGGTGTAACCGTAGTGGTATGCCGTTTCGCGATCAACTCATGAGGGCGGCTGTTGACCTCAACCACGGTTGATGGTGGATGGTGGTGCCATGGTGAGCATCGGCATCGGGCTACCGACCATGCAGGAATTCGAGACGCTGGGGCCGCAGGGCGTGGCGCGGGCGGCGCGGCTGGCCGAGGCCGTGGGAGCCGATGCGGTCAGCGCCTCAGACGTGCTCGTCGGAGACGGGACGACGGCGCTGGAAAGCGTCGTCTGCCTGGCCACCGCCGCCGCCGTGACGGAGCGGGTGAGCCTCGACTTCGGCGTGCTGTCGGTTCCCACGCGGCCGGTGGCCATGATGGCGGCCCAGGTGCAGACGCTGCAGCACCTGTCGCGCGGCAGGGTCCGGCTGGGAGTGGGGATCGGCGGATTTCCCGGCTCGCCGTTCTGGGCCGCGCTCGGCGCGCCGAGCACCGGACGGGGCCGCCTGACCGATGAGGCGCTGCGGGCGCTGCCCGGGCTGATCGCCGGCAGGCAGACCACCGCCGGGAACGGGGCGAGCCTCACCCTGGCCCCCGCGGCTCCGGTGCCGCCCCTGCTGGTCGGCTCCGGCACCGGCCAGGCCGCGTTGCGGCGGGTGGCGCGCCTGGCCGACGGATGGCTGGCCTCGGCGCTGACACCGGCCGGCATCCGGACCGCGCTGGCGGGGTTGCGTGAGCTCGCCGAGGAGTACGGCAGGCCGATGCCGCGCGTACTGCTGGGGGTGCACGCCGTTCTCGGCGTGGACCACGAGGCGCGGCGGGCCATGGAGGCGCAGCTGTCGGAGTTCTTCGGGTTCTCCGCCGACGAGGTACGCCAGGCCAGCATCGCCGGGTCGCCGGCCGAGGCGGCCGAACGGGTGGCGGCCTTCGCCGAGGCCGGAGTGGACGAGATCACGTTGGCGCTCGACGGGCGCGACTTCCTCGGCCAGATCGAGCTGGTCGGCGAGATCAGGACCCACCTGCCCCGGTAGAGCGGCCCTCACGACTCCAGGAAGTGCAGCACCGCCAGGACCCGGCGGCTGTAGCCGGTGGTGTGCGACAGGCCCAGCTTGTCGAACAGCGCGTTCACGTGCTTCTCCACGGCGCTCTGCGAGACGTGCAGTGCCTGCGCGATCGAGGCGTTGGTCAGCCCTTGCGCCATCCGCTCCAGCACCTCACGCTCACGCGCGGTGAGCCGGGCCAGGGGATCCACCTGGGTCGTACGGGCCAGCAGCTGGCGCACCACCTCCGGATCGAACGCCGCTCCCCCGGCCCCCACCCGCTCCAGCGCGTCCAGGAAGTCGCCGACCTGCGCCACCCGGTCCTTCAGCAGGTAGCCGACCCCTTCGACGTCCGCGCTCATCAGCTCGGCGGCGTAGCGCTTCTCGACGTACTGCGACAACACCAGCACCTTGACCGCCGGCCAGCGCGCCCTGATCTTCAGCGCGGCCCGCAGCCCCTCGTCGGTGTGGGTCGGCGGCATGCGCACGTCCACCACCGCGATGTCCGGCTCGTACGCCGCCACCGCCGACACCAGTGACTCGGCGTCGGCCACCGCCGCCGGGACCTCGTGGCCCTCCTCCACCAGCAGCCGGACCAGGCCCTCGCGCAGCAGCGTGGAGTCCTCGGCCAGGATCACCCGCACGGCAGCACCGCCGTGATCGACGTCGGCCCGCCCGGCGGGCTGCTCAGCTCGAACCTGCCGTCCAGCGCCGCCACCCGCCGGGCCAGCCCGGACAGGCCGCCGCCCGCCCCGCCGGCGCCGCCGCGACCGTCGTCGCGCACCCGCACGACCACCTGATCGTCCTCCTCGTGCACCTCTACGGTGATGAGCGTGGCCGCGGCGTGCTTGGCGGCGTTGGTCACCGCCTCGCTGACCACGAAGTAGGCCGCCGTCTCCACCGCCATGGGCGGGCGCCGCCGCAGCTCGCACGTCACCTTGACCGGTATGCCGGACCGTTCGGCCACGCCCGCCAGCGCCTCACCCAGGCCGAGGGAGTCCAGGCCGCTGGGATAGACCCGCCAGGCCACCTCGCGCAGCTCCGCCAGCGCCTCCTGCGCCTCCTGGTGCGCCTGCTCCAGCAGCTCGGGCCGGCCCCGCCTCGAACGCCCGATCAGCATCGACAGCGCCACCAGCCGCTGCTGCAGCCCGTCGTGCAGGTCCCGCTCGATCCTGCGCCGCTCGGAGTCGACGGCCGCCACGATGCCGGCCCGGCTCTCGGCCAGCTCGGCGATCCTGCGCTCCAGCACCTGGGCACGGTCGGGGCCCAGCACCCGCACGATCAGCATGCGCTCCAGCGCGTGCACCCCCACGAGGCCCGACAGGTCGAGGAACAGCAGCACGCACCCGGCCACGAACACGTAGGCCACGTACGGCAGCGAGGGAAGCATGCCTTCGAACGGCCGGCCCCGTACCCACGACGCGACGACGAGCACGGCCGCGCCCGCGCCGTACACCAGCAGGGCGATCACCATTCCGCCCAGCAGCCCGAGGGGCACGCGCGCGGCGAGGTAGAGCGAGGCCCGCAGGCCGCCGCCCGTGAGCGCGGTGAGGCCGGAGGTGTCCAGGCACAGCCGTCGCGCCTCCAGCCGGGCCAGGCGCCGGGCGGAGGCGACGACGTTGGGGTTGGCCTGGAACGGCAGCGTCGCCAGCAGGAACACCAGCTCGCACAGCGCCGTCAGCGCACCGAGCGTCACCGCGCCAAGCAGCCGCAGCCCCTCAGCGGCCAGACGCATGCCTGCCCTTACGGCGTTCGGCCAGCCGGACCCCGATGAACACCACGATCGCCAGCGCGACCAGGCCGATCACCACGTAGCTGCCGGCGCCGACGTACGTCTCCACCAGCGCGTAGTGCTGGCCCAGGAGATAGCCGGCCATCACGAAGATCGTGTTCCAGATGAGGCTGCCGGCCGTGGTCAGCAAGGTGAACGTCGGCAGCGGCATACGCTCCACGCCCGCCGGGATGGAGATGAGGCTGCGGAAGACGGGGATCATCCGGCCGAAGAAGACGGTCTTGCGGCCGTGGCGCTCGAACCAGGCCTCGGTCTTCTCGATGTCGGACGTCTTGACCAGGGGGAGCCTGGCCGCCAGCGCGAGGGTGCGTTCGCGGCCCAGCGCCGCCCCCACCCAGTAGAGCGCCAGCGCTCCCAGCACCGAGCCGAGGGTCGTGCACAGCAGCACCTCGAACAGGCCCAGCTCGCCCTTGCTGGCGGTGAACCCCGACAGCGGCAAGATCACTTCGCTCGGCAGCGGCGGGAAAATGTTCTCCAGCGCGATCGCGAGTCCCGCCCCGGGGGCACCGAGGCTCTCCATCAGTCCAACGACCCAGTCAGTCATGGGACCAACGCTAGGGACGATCGGGCACGACGGTAATGCGGCAGGCGGCCGTCCCGGACTGTGGTAAACCACAGCCCCGACGTACCGTACACTGTACGGCCGTGAGCCCCTTGACGGATCTGGTACGACACGCGGCAGTCTTCCAACCCGGCGATCCCCCCAGGTCGGGAGTGGTCGCCTTTCTCGATCCGGACGGTGAGTCCACCATGACGGTGGCCGAGCAGGACGGCGGCAAGGTGCGCACCCGGCAGGTCGCGGCGACCGTCGTGCCGGTGCACGAAGCGGTGGCCGCACTGGCCCGGGCCCGCACCGGCCCCGGCGTCCACCCTGCCACACGATTCTGGGGCGCGGTGGCCCTCGTGGCGCTCCAGCTCGTCACCCGGGGGCGCGTGCTGCCCGGGGTGACGGCGGGCGAGCACGACTCCTGGCGCGCGGGGCCGCTGGACGCCGCCGACGTCCGGCGCGTACGCGATCTGGCCGATGCCATGCCCGCCACTGCCCGGGCCGTGCCCCTGGCAAACCCGGCCCCGCACGACGACGGGATCAGGCTGCCCGACGCCGAGCCGCTCGTACGCGCCTTCCTGGACGCCGTCGCCGACACCATGCCGCGCTCCCCCGGCGCCGTCAGGGCCACCGGCACCACCGCCTACGCCGCCATGAAACCCGTCAAGGTGCCGCACCTGCGCGGATGGGCCGGCGAGGTGTCGGCAGGCCTCGACGCCGGCGTGCGCCTGTCGCTGCGGCTGGAGGCCGGGAACCTGGAGGACGGGGCGGAGGACCTCGCCGCCGAGTTCCGCGCCGTCGTCCAGGTGCACAGCCTGGCCGACCCCTCGCTCGTCGTCGACGCCGCCACCCTGTGGCCCGGCGGCGGGCACAGCGGCGGGCACAGCGGCGGGCAGGGCGGGGGCCACAGTGACGGGCAGGGCGGCGCGCACGGTTTCGGCCCTCGCGCCAGAATCGAGACCACCCTGGCCCTGCGCCGCGCCGCCCGCGTCTGGCCCTGCCTGGAACGCCTGCTCGACAACGCCGTCCCCGACGAGCTCGCCCTGCCCGACGGCGACGTCGACGACCTGCTCGCCGGAGCCGCCGACCGCCTGGCCGCCGCCGGCGTCGAGGTGCACTGGCCCAAGTCCCTCGTACGCGGCCTGAGCGCCCGCGCCGTCATCGGCGAGCGCGACGGCCCGCCCTCCGACCTGCCCTCGTTCCTCGGCGGCCGGCAGCTGACCAGCTTCGACTGGCAGATCGCCCTCGGCGGCGAGCCCCTGACCGCGGCCGAGATGGACCGGCTCGCCGAGGCCCACCGCCCCGTCGTACGGCTGCGCGACCAATGGGTGCTCATCGACCCCGACCTGGCCCGCAAGGCCCGACGGCGCGACCTCAAGGCCCTGACCGGGCTCGAAGCGCTGGGCGCCGCGCTGACCGGGACGGCCGAGGCCGACGGCGAGCAGATCGAGGCGGAGCCCACCGCCTGGCTGCGCGAGCTGCGCGAACGCCTCACCGAGCCGGCCGACGCCGGCCCGCCGCCCGGCCTGGCCGCCACCCTGCGCGACTACCAGCTGGCCGGGCTGCGCTGGCTGGCCAGGATGACCTCGCTCGGCCTCGGCGGGTGCCTGGCCGACGACATGGGCCTGGGCAAGACGATCACCCTGATCGCCCTGCACCTGCACAGAACCGGCACCGGCCCGACCCTCGTGGTCTGCCCGGCCTCCCTGCTGGGCAACTGGGAGCGCGAGATCACCAGGTTCGCGCCGGGCGTGCCCGTGCGCCGCTACCACGGCGCCGCCCGCACACCGGCCGACGAGGGGTTCGTGCTGACCACGTACGCCACCATGCGCCTGGACGCGGCCCGGCTGGCCGCCCACCCGTGGGGGCTGCTGGTGGCCGACGAGGCCCAGCACGTCAAGAACCCCGCGTCCGGCACCGCCAAGGCCCTGCGCGAGATCCCCGCCGCCGCCCGCGTCGCGCTGACCGGCACACCTGTGGAGAACAACCTGTCGGAGCTGTGGGCCATCCTCGACTGGACCACGCCGGGACTGCTCGGCCCGCTGAGCAGGTTCAGGGCGCGATGGGCCAAATCCGTCGAGTCCGGTGACCGTGAGGCGGCCGAACGCCTGGCGCGGCTCGTCGGCCCGTTCCTGCTGCGCCGCCGCAAGAGCGACCCCGGCATCGCGCCCGAGCTGCCGCCCAAGACCGAGACCGACCGGCCCGTCCCGCTCAGCACCGAGCAGGCCGGCCTGTACGAGGCCGCCGTACGCGAGATGATGACCCAGATCAGGGAATCCCACGGCATGGCCAGGCGCGGCCTCATCGTCAAGCTGCTCACCGGGCTCAAGCAGATCTGCAACCACCCCGCCCACTACCTGCACGAGAGTGAGCCCCGCCTGCCCGGCCGCTCCGGCAAGCTGGAACTGCTGGACGAGCTCATCGACACCATCACCGCCGAGGACGGCGCCGCGCTCGTCTTCACCCAGTACGTCGCCATGGCCCGCCTGCTGGAACGCCACCTGACCGCCCGCGGCGTGAGCAGCCAGCTCCTGCACGGCGGCACGCCCGTCGCCCGCCGCGAGGAGATGGTCCGCCGCTTCCAGGACGGCCGGGCTCCGGTGTTCCTGCTCTCGCTCAAGGCGGCCGGCACGGGGCTCAACCTCACCCGCGCCGACCACGTCATCCACTACGACCGCTGGTGGAACCCCGCCGTCGAGGACCAGGCCACCGACCGCGCCTACCGCATCGGCCAGACCCGTCCCGTCCAGGTGCACCGCCTGATCACCGAGGGCACGATCGAGGACCGCATCGCCGGCATGCTCGCCGCCAAACGCTCGCTCGCCGAGGCCGTGCTCGCCTCCGGCGAGGCCGCCTTCACCGAGCTGACCGATGCCGACCTCGCCGCCCTCGTGGAGCTGCGGTGACCGCCGCCCGCGGGTTCCCCGCCTTCGGCCCCCAGCGCGCCGGCGCCCGCTTCGCCACCTCCTGGTGGGGACGGGCCTGGGTCAAGGCCATGGAGGACACCTCCCTCGACCACGGCCTGCTGCGCAAGGGCCGCGCGTACGCCAAGACCGGGCAGCTCGGCCCCATCACCGTCAGCCCCGGCCGCATCGCCGCCGTCGCGGAGAGCGACTACGACACCGTCGTACGCGTCGAGCAGCTCACCGACGCCGCATGGGAACGGTTCCTCGACCAGGTGGCCGCCAAGGCCGGCCACATCGCCGCGCTCCTCGACCGCGACATGCCGCACGACCTTGTCGAGGCCGCCCAGGACGCCGCCGTGCCGCTGCTCCCGGCCGTCGGCGACCTGGAGCCCGAATGTTCCTGCCCCGACTGGGGCCACCCGTGCGCGCACGCCGCCGCCCTGTGCTACCAGGTCTCGTGGCTGCTGGACGCCGACCCCTTCGTGCTGCTGCTCATGCGCGGGCGCGGCCAGGACGAGCTGATCGAGGCGCTCCAGCAGCGCGACACCCCCGAGGCGCGGCCCGCGGGCATACCGGCCGCCGAGGCGTTCGCCCTGGGCACACCGCCGCTGCCCGGCCCGCCCCCGCACGACGTCGTCTTCACCCCGCCCGCGCTGGAGCCCGACCCCGGCGGCGACCCCGGCGACCCCGGCATCGGCCCCGGCATCGACCTCGCCGTGCTGGGTGTGCTGGCCGCCTCGGCCGCCTCCCGGGCGCGCGAGCTGCTGCTGAGCGGGCGGCTGCCCCGCCTCACCGAATACCAGGACCGGGTGCGGCTGGCCGCCGAGCACGGCCTCGACCTCGGGCTGGAGGCCGCCGTCCAGGCCTGGCGGTACGGCGGCGCCGACGGCCTGGACGTGCTCGAAACCCCCTGGACGCCGCCCCGCCAGGACCTGGCCAGGGCGCGGGCCCGCCTGGAGGCCGGCTGGGAGAGCGAGGAGCCGCCGCCCGTCCAGGCCTGGCGCAACCGCTGGACGCTCGGCAGGCTGCAACTGCGCTACGGCCGCGACGGCCGGTGGTATCCCTTCACCGAACGCGACGGCGGCTGGTGGCCCGCGGGCCCGCCCGAACGTGACCCGTCGGCCGCCGTCCACGAACGGTGGCAGCCGGACCGATGAGTTCCCGGCCGCCCTCAGGTCTATGAGAGGAGCGGGGGCACCGTCTCCCGCGACCGAAGCGAGTGGATCGGCCGTCGAGGCCGTAGAAGGGTGGTACATGATGGAGCTGGTGGTGCAGGAGTTCCTGTCGCTCGACGGCGTCTGCCAGGGCCCGGGCTCCCCTGACGAGGACACCAGCGACGGGTTCACGCGGGGCGGATGGTTCGTCCCGTACCTGGAAGAGGGGTTCGAGCGGCTGGCCGGCACCTGGCTCGGCCAGGCGGACGCGTTCCTGTTCGGCCGCCGCACCTACGAGAACTTCGCGCGGGACTGGCCGAAGATGACCGACCATCCCTCCGCCGCCGCACTCAACGGGCTGCCGAAGTACGTCGCCTCCGGCACGTTGACCGAGGCCGGGTGGAACCCGACCACGATCCTGTCCGGCGACGTGCCCGCCCAGGTCGCCGAGCTGAAGCGGCGGCCAGGGCGGGAACTGCAGATCCACGGCAGCGCCAGGCTGACGCAGTCGCTGCTGGCCGCCGGGCTGATCGACACGCTACGGCTCGTGATCGCCCCCGTCGTGGTGGGCCAGGGCCGGCGCCTCTTCCCCGACGGCGGCACCCCCTCCGGCCTGCGGCTGCTCGAGCACCGTACGACGCCGGGCGGCCTGTCGGTGCACACCTTCGCATCGGCGGGACGCCCCGGCTTCGGCACCTACGGGGCCGGAGCGTAGACAGGTCATCGTGCATGATGCCGGTGGGCCGCCGTGGCCGGCCGCGACAGGCCGGCCACGGCGATCGCGTCCGGCGTCAGGCGGCGCCTGAGTGTGGGGATGCCGTAGGTGGGATGGGAGGTGGCCCACAGCGACATCGTGAGGATGCCGGCCTTGAGGTACGCGCCCTTGCGGCCGCCCTGGTACGTCGGTTCTGCCCGCCCTTCGTCGTCGATCGACTGCATGATTCCGTCCCGCCGCCCGAGGCTGATGTGGTTGTAGGTGTAGACCAGCTTGGTGTGGGTGATCGTGCGGCCGGTCAGGCGTCCCACGATCGCCTCGATGGCCTGCCGGCTGGTGTAACCGGCCGACGCGCAGGACATCGGCATCGGCCGGCCGTTGTCGCCGATGGCATGGACACTGTCGCCGATGGCGTACACGTTCGGGTGCGAGACCGAGCGCATGGTGCGGTCGACGACGATCCGGCCGTTGCCGGTGACCTCCAGCCCGGCGGCGGTGGCGAGGGGAGGGACCGCGAAGCCGGCCGTCCACACGGTCGCGTCGGAGGCCAGGGTGGTGCCGTCGGCGCACCGCACCCTCGTCGCTTGGACGGCTTCGACGCTGGTGTGCTCCACGACGGTGATGCCCAGCCGGTCGCAGGCCCGGCGCAGGTGGGCGCGGGCTCCGGCGGAGAGCCGGGCGCCGAGCTCGCCGCGGGCGATGAGCGTCACCGACAGGGCTGGCCGGGCTTCGGCGATCTCGGTGGCGGTCTCGATGCCGGTCAGCCCGTCACCGACGATCAGCACGTTCCCGCCTGCGCCCAGCCTGTCCAGGCGTTCGCGCAGGCGCAGCGCAGAGGGCCGGCCGGTGACGTCGAAGGCGTACTCGGCAGCGCGTTCACCGCCCGCACCGTCGCCCGGATGGAGGATTCCATCGCGCGACTGATCGGTCACTACCTCGACCGTGCGGCCGATCAGGAGACGTACGACGTCCTGTCCGGCCTCGCCTACCCGCTGCCGGTGACGGTCATCTGCCGCATGCTCGGCGTGCCCCAGGCCGACGAGCAGCTGTTCCACCGATGGTCCGGCCAGCTCACCCGGCAGCTCGACGGTTTCTCCGACCACTACGACGGCAACGGCCAGACCCCGGAATGGGTGCACGGCGAGGTGGAACTGCACCGATACGTCAACGAACTCGTCGCCGACCGGCGCGGAAGCCCTCGACGGGACGACCTGATCTCCGAATTGCTCGCCGCGCAGGACGGTGGCGACGTGCTCGGCCATGACGAACTGGTCTCCACGATCGTGCTGCTGCTGGTGGCGGGCCACGAGACGACGGTCAACCTGATCGCCAACGGCGTGCTCGCCCTGCTACGGAACCCCGGCCGGCTCGCCGCCCTGCGCGCCGACCCCACCAAGGCGTCCGCGGTCGTCGAGGAGATCCTGCGCTACGACCCGCCCGTCCAGCTCACCGCCCGGGTCGCCAGAGAGGACCTGCGCGCCGGCAACGCGACGGTGCCGGCCGGTGGCCTGGTCATCCTCCTGCTGGCCGCGGCTCACCGGGACCCGGAGGCCAACCCGGACCCCGACCGCTTCGACCCGGCCCGCGAGCGGGTGCGGCATCTGGGCTTCGGCTTCGGCCCGCACTTCTGCCTCGGCGCGCCGCTGGCCAGGCTCGAAGGCCGGCTGGCGTTGGCCGCGTTCGCCCGGCGCGTCCGGGAGCCCGAGCTCATCGCCGACCCGCCACCGTACCGGGAGCACCTCAACCTGCGCGGCGTCAGCGAGCTCCCCATCGGCCACGCCGGGGTGACCAGGTGAGGATGGGCCCGGCAACCGGACGATCAAGCGGAAGAGACCTCTGCTGGGGACGGCACGCTCGGCTAACCTGGTGCGATGGTCAGCTCCAGGAGCCGGCGCCGCCTCACCCCGGAGGCCAGGCGCAACGAACTCATCGACGCCGCCATCCGGCTCCTGGATTCCGGGCAGGACGTGACCAACTGGGTCCAAGCCGTCACCGCCGAAGCTGACGCCGCCAAGGGCACCTTCTACGTTTACTTCTCCTCGTGGGACGAGATGCTCGTCGCGGTACGAGACCGCGTGCTGAGGGATTACCTGGACCGGTTCCACCGGCTGGCCGAGTCCACCGAGCCGATCGACTGGTGGGCCACCCTCGACGCCGAATGCGCGGCGGCCATCGAGGACATCGCCCGGCCCGGAGGGCTCCACGCCGTCGTCTTCCACTCCCCCTTCGCGCCCGCATCCGGAGACGATGGGCGGCCGGACACCATCGCCGCCATCGCCAAGGCACTGAGCCGCGGGATGGACGAGTGCGCGTTCCGCCGGGTCGACCCGCATACCGCGGCCACGATCCTGTTCACCGTCCTCCACGGCGCCGCAGACGCGATCGCCGCCGGAGAGCAGCCACAACACTGGCTGGCAGCCGTACGCGACCTCACCCGCCACTGGCTTGCACCACCACCGATGGAGCAGTGACCCTGGCGCCCCGCAACCTCCGGAACCGCGACGGCCGTGCGGGGCGCGTCCTCGGAGCGGTGCAGAAGGCCCGACGAGGCAGGTGCCGTGGCTGGATCTCAGGCGCCCCCGGACTCTGTGGGTCCGGCGGGAAATCTTTCCTGGCGAACGCCGCCCCGAGCCCGGTGAGGCGGCCGTCGGCCGACCGCATCCGCAGCAGGTTGTAGGCGCGCACCTGATTCGTCACCAGCGACCCGGCGACATGCAGCATGTCGGCCCGGTGGTGCCGGATGGCCCGTACGTTGATCTTGCAGGCCCAGGTCGTTGAGGTGCCGGTAGCCGTTGCGGCCTTGGCGACCGGCTGGCCGGCCAGGCCGACGTCGACCAGGTCCAGCCGACACATCTGGGCGTCACCGATGTCGGCGATCCTGGGGGCGAACTGGTAGCCGCAGATCACGAGCAGGCCGAACACGATGTCGCTGTTTCTATGGGCCCTGTCAAGGGCTGTCGCCTGCTCAGAGGGGTCCCTTTATTCCCCCTCTAGCGATCTTGTTTGGCAGAGCGTAGGCGCTGGTCACCGCACACGCGGAGTTGAGGCACCTGAACCGGCGGAGAACCAGTCACGCGAAGATCTCGGCACGATCAGCAGAACGATGGTCACCAGCCCGAACCCCACCGCGACAACCCCGACGAGACCAGAATCGCTGGAGACGCTGCTGGCGTTGGCGAACCCGGCGAGGACGAGGAACACGCCGGAGAGGATCGATATCGTCCGAGCGCCGCGCCACCCGCGCCACAGTCCCTGCGTATTTGAGAAGCCGTAGAAAGCAACCACGACGGCGACCAGCGCCAGCGCCCAATGCACGAGGAAGGCCCCGACGAGCGCTGCCGCGAGCATGAGCGCGGCAAACGTAGCCAGCAGAATCGCCGCGGATTTCACCGGTGATGGAGGCTTCGCCTGCGAGGTCATGCCGTGACCATACAAGGAGATCATGGGCGAGTCAGGAGCCCTCACGGTAAAGGGTTCGCAGGTGCGACATCACCAGATCGCAGGGATGCATCTGAACAATCTGACCGCCGAGCCGGTGCGCGCGATCACGCACACCGATGGGAAGATCGCGGCGCTTGACCTTGACGTAGCGTCAACGTATCTGATGAGCGCATGAGGATCAGCGAGCTCGCGACGCTGTCCGGGTTGTCCACCCGGACCGTACGCCACTACCACCATCTGGGGCTTCTCCCTGAGCCCGAACGGCTGGCAAATGGGTACCGAGAGTACCGGCTGCGCGACGCGGTGGCGCTCGCCCGCGTGCGGCGACTGGCGGAACTGGGCCTGTCCCTCGACGAGGTCCGCGACGTCTTGGCCGACGACCAGGGCCAGGAGCTGAGGGAGATGCTTCTGGAACTGGACGCCGACCTGGCCAGGGAGCAGGCGGCGACCGCCGCCAGAAGGGCCCGGCTGGCGGCTCTACTGGCGGAGGCGGACCTGCATCCCGACTCGACGGTATCGCCCGACATGGCAGAGGTGCTGCGCGGACTTCCCGCCGGAAGCTCGACATTCGCCGAATTCGACCGCGAACTGCTGACCCTGGCCGCCACTGTGAGTGACCCAGCAGGCCGAGCAGAGTTCGCCGATCTGTTGCGGCCCTTCACCGAGCTTGAGGCGTACGCGCGAGGGCATGCCCTCATCGCTCGGCAGGATGAACTCGCCGACGCCGACCCCGATGATCCGCGTGTCGCCGTGGTCGCGCGTGACCTCGCGGCCCACCTTCCCGACGAAATGGTCTCGGTGATGACCGCGAGTCTCGACGACACCAGCACCGGCCAGTGGCAGGAGGAACTGCTGCGGGAACTGCCCACCGCCCAGGCCGAGGTCTTCCAGTCGCTCGTGACCCAGCTGAAGGATAGAGCGTGATGTTGAGGTTCGCGCGTGCCGCGCTGTTCGCCATGGTCCCTGCGGAGCTGGTGCTCGCGGTCCTGCTCATGTCCGGTGTGCCGCTGCCGCTCCCCCTGGTCGTGGTGGCCGAGGTGGCCGTCGTCGCGGTGCTCGTCCTGGAGGCGGTGACCGCGTACCGGCTGTTCAGGGCCGCGCGCCGGGGCGGCGCGGACCGCTGGACGGCGTTGCGCGCCTCCTATGACCAGCTGGTACCCGAGCAGGTACGGCGGATCGTGGGGTTCGACCTGAAGGGCACGATCAGCCTTGCCCTGTGGGTCGCCCGTCGCCGCCACGGCGTCCCCGACGGCGCCACCGCCGTTTCTTACTCCCGCGCGCAGACCCTGACGATGGTGATCTTCCTGGGTGCGATGGTCGTGGAGCTGGTGGGCGCGGAAGTTCTGCTGCGGGCGTTCGGCGCGCCTGTCGCCCTGCGCGCCGTGGTCTTGGTCGCCGACGCCTACACGGTCCTGATCGTGCTCGCGGTCATCGCGGCCTGCGTCACCCGTCCGCACGTCGTCTCGGACGATGAGGTGCGCATCCGCTACGGCGCGTTCTTCGATCTGCGCGTCCCGCGGGAGCGGATCGCCAGAGTGCGGCACGTCCGCAACTTCAACGAGAGCGGCACGATCAAGGTGGACGGCGATCGGCTGGCCGTGGCGGTGGCGTCCCAGACCAACCTCATCCTGGAGCTGACCGAGCCGGTAACGGCCGTCCGGCCCCTTGGCAGCCGCGCCGAGGCCCGCACGATCCGCTTGTTCGCCGACGATCCCACAGCCGCCCTCGCCGTGCTGCGGACCCGCCGGCAGCACGCGCATGGGGACGGGCCGGCGGAATCAGCTGCCGAGGGTCGAGCACGTCGCTGAATCTGCAGGACCTGAAGGAGTAAACGCCGCCTGAAGTGCTGCCTGTGTACCCAGGCCTGCTGGCTGCGGCGTTGCCGAGACCATAAAGCCCCAGTTCAACAGCATGATCGCGATGTGCGGGTGGCGGCTCCGGCACCATCGTGCTCCCTTTCGGCCGCGGCCCACCTTGTCCATGCCCAAGCTGGCTGAGCGCAACGGGGAACATCACTGCGATCATGCTGAGCCGACGTTGGCATTCGAGCTTGAGCACGCCGAGGATGGTCGGCCCGGAGGTGTAGATGGCGAATAATGGGACGATGGAGCCCTCTCCCGGCAGCCCAGGCGCCCCGCAGCCTCCGGAGCCGCCGACGGCCGTGCAGGGCGCGTCCTCGGAGCGGTGCAGAAGGCCGACGAGGCAGGTGCCGTGCCCGGACCCGGACTCCGGCGGATGTCGCGTTCGTCCATCCCGGTCGGGGCCGTGGGCCGGCGCACCGATGAGGTTTCCGCGCCGTGCCCGTCTGTATGTGTGAGATCGACTCACGGAAGGCTGCCACGATGCGGAAACTGATCTTCGCCATGAACGTGACCCTGGACGGCTACATCGCCGCCCCCGGCGACGACCTCGGCTGGAGCGGCGGCGAGGGGCCGGACTCGTCGCCGAGCGACGAGCTGTTCCAGTGGTGGTCCGACCGGGTGGACGCGACGGGCCTGGCGCTGTACGGGCGCAAGCTGTGGGAGACGATGAGCTCCCACTGGCCGACCGCCGACAAGCAGCCGGGAGCCACACCGGCGGAGACCGAGTACGCCCGCCGCTGGCGGGACATGCCGAAGGTGGTGTTCTCCTCGACGACCAGCCCGGTCGACTGGAACACCCGTCTGGTCACCGGCGACGCGGTCACCGAGATCACCAGGCTCAAGGCCGGCGACGGCGGCCCGATGGACATCGGCGGCGCGACGCTCGCCGCGGCGGCCATGCGGGCCGGGCTGATCGACGAGTACGCGATCGTCACCCACCCGGTCCTGGTGGGCGGCGGCACGCCGTTCTTCACAGCCCTGGACCACTGGGTGAACCTGAACCTGGTGGAGACGCGGACGTTTCCCGGCGGCGTGATGCTGACCCGATACGAGACGAGGCGATGAGCACAGGCCAGATGCTCGGCTCGTGAGGCCAGGCCGAGTTCCTTCCTGGCGTGCTCACCGTGACCCTCGGCTATAGGGAACCTTCCCTGGCCCCTTCCTCGCGTTTCCATGTACATCGCCGCCCATCAGGGGTCGGTCAGGCGTCGCGGTGGTTGATCGCCAGGGTTGCCAGCAAAAGAGACAGCACGACGTAACCCACCAGGACGACGGCGGCCGTCGAGGGGCCGAAGGCTCCGGCGTCAGGTACGGCGGCCAGTTGCCTCGCCAGCGACGGAAGCGTCAGAGAACTGATCCAGTCGTTCCACGGAGCCGGGAGGAAGCGTTCGAGCACGGTCGGGGACAGCGGGAGGACGACCAGCGCGATGAGCGCTCCCGGTGTCGAACGCAAGACGGTGGCCAGGCCCAGCCCCATCACCCCGGCGACAGCGGAGCCGGCGCCGGTGGTCAGAACCTCGGCCAGGGCCGCATGTTCGGCGAACGAGGCGCCGATCCGACGCCCGGCCACCACGGCCTGTGCGGTGAAGTAGGTGGCGAACGCCAGCGCTTGGCCCGCGACAGCGGCCACGGCGGCCACCACAGCGGCCTTGGCCAGAAGGAGCGTCCACCGGCTCCGGACCGTGGTCAGCGTGAGTCTGATCATGCCGGTGGCGTACTCGCCGGAGATGGCGAACACGCCCAGCATGCCGAACAGCACGGGCGGAATGTCTGCACTGAAGCTGAGACCCGTGCCGACGGGTTCGCCGCCGGGGCCGTTGGTGTCGAAGTAGCGCGAGATCGAGTAGGCGGCGAAGCCGGTGAGCGCGAGGGCCGACAGTGTGGAGGCCAGGACGTAGTAGGTGGCTCGGAGCGAGCGTAGCTTGAGCCATTCCGATGCGACGAGGTTGATCATTTGGCGATCTCCATGAAGGCCTCCTCCAGTGATGTCCGGCGCGACACCAACTGGTGAACGGCGCAGCCGTTCGCCAGGGCGATATCGCCGATGGCGGCTGCGGTCAGGCCGGTCACCAGCAGTTCCTCTCCAGCGCCGGCATCCCGCACGGGGCGCGTACCGGCTCCGGCCGCTGCGGGCCAAAGGGACGCCGGCTCTTCTCCCGAGTCGGTGTGGTGAGCGGGATGCGTATCGGCTCCGGTCGCTGCGGGCCAGGTGAGCACTGGCTCTTCTTCGGAGTCGGTGTGGTTGGCGGGGCGGATGGTGGCGCCGGCCGCTTCGAGTGCTCTGGACAGGCGGGCCGCGTGGGGTGATCGGATGAGCACGCCGCTCTGGAAGCGGCCCAGCAGGTCCGCCGTCGTGGTGTCCTCGATCAGCCGGCCCTGGCCGATGATGACGAGCCGGTCGGCGGTGAGGGACATCTCGGTCATCAGGTGGCTCGACAGCAGGACGGTGCGCCCCTCGGCCGCCAGGGATCGGAGCAGTGTCCTGAGCCAGCGGATGCCGTCGGGGTCGAGGCCGTTGACCGGCTCGTCGAGGATGAGCACGCCCGGGTCACCGAGCAGTGCCGCCGCGATGCCCAGGCGCTGGCGCATCCCCTGGGAGAACCCCGCGATCCGCTCGCGTGCCGCGCCGGCCAGGCCGACTTCCTCCAGCACCTCCACGACCCTGTGACGCCCGATCCCGCCGGCGTGCGCCAGCGCCTGGAGATGAGCGAACGCGCTGCGCCCGCCCTGCACCTCGGCCGCGTCGAGCATGGCGCCGACCTCGCGCATGGGGTCGCGCAGGTCCTGTTTGCGCACCCCGTTGATCAAAGCCTTCCCCGACGTGGGCGTGTGGAGGCCGAGGATCATGCGCATGGTGGTGGACTTGCCGGCGCCGTTGTGCCCGAGGAAACCGGTGACCTGTCCGGGTTTGACGTCGAACGTGAGCCCGGAGACCGCGCGGGTGGAACCGTACAGCTTCGTCAGTTCCGTGACCTCGATCATTTCCCCACCTTCTGGATGATCTCCGCCGGGCAGCGCGTGCCCGGCGCGGGCAACTCCCCTGTGGTCAGGTAGGCACGAACGTGCCGCCGCAGGCAGATGTTTCGCGCCCACGCCGCGTGGCCGTCGCCGTGCCACAGGACGCGCGCGGACGGGATCTGCCCGGCCACGTGCGCCTGCCCGCGATAATTGGTGTTGTTGTCGAGCTCCCCGATCGCGAAGAGGATCGGCGGGGTGTCCTTCACGCGCAACGGGTGCGGCGCCCACGACGCGCCCCCGCTGCGTCCCCAGCACCGCCCGAGCTCGAAACGTCCCTCGATCCAGCCGAACCTCGGGGCGATCTCACGGAGTCTGGCCTCGATGCCCTGGAACTCCTCATAGGTCGGCAGCGTCGGCATGAAGTCGTTGCACAAGGAGTCCTGGCTCACCGACGTGCCGCCCTCATCCGGGAGCAGTTCATCCAGGAAGTCACCGGCGTCGCCGTCGAGGGCCTTGCGGATGGCGGTCGCCAGCTGGGGCCAGAACGCCGGATTCATGCCTTTGATCGCGCCGGCGTACAGCTGCCCCTCACGGACCGTCCGTCCGGCCGAGGCCGGCAGTGGCGCGCGGCGCACCGCGGCGACGAGCTCATCCCATGCCTTGCCGGCGTCCCTGCCGTGCAGGGCGCAGTCGGTGCGGCGGGCGCACCAGTCGCGGAAACGGGTGAGATGGCGCTCCTGCGTGAGCGCGTAGTTACGGATCCAGGGCTCGAACTTCCGCTGCGTGTGATCGGCGGTGCCGTCGAAGTACATCCGGCCGACGCGCTGCGGAAACAGCTCCAGGTAGGCCTGGGCGTAGACGGTGCCGTAGGAGTTGCCCGCGTAGATGAGCTTGTCCTGGCCGAGCGCGGCGCGCAGGGCGTCGATGTCGTGCGCCACGTTCCACGCCGTCATCCCGTGCCAGGCCGATCTGGCCATGATGCGGCAGCTCGCCTGATGGGCAGCGTTCTTGGCGGCGTGGGCGTCCCAGTCCTGCTTCGTCCTGGCCAGGAGCAGTCCGTGGACGGGGGCGCCGGGCTCCGCGCAGCTGGCCTTGTTGCCGCTCGCGGGCTCCGCGAGGCCGCGCGGATCGATGGCGATGACGTCGAAGCTCCTTTGCAACTCGTCGAGCAGGTTTGGCAGCTCCGGCTGAGCGTCGGGCTGGCTTTTCCGCCTGAGCATCGACGTGCTGGTGCCGGGCCCTCCGAAGTTGACGATCAGCGGCCCGATGCTCCTGCCCGTCGCGGGCAGTTTGGCCACGTGCACCGACGTCCTGGGCCCGCCGGGATCGGCCCAGTCCACGGGAACGACTAGCTCAGCGCAGCGCAGGCCGTCACCGCAGTCCTTCCACACGAGGTCGTGGGCCTGCGCGGAGGCCAGCGTGATACCGCCGAGCGGCACGGCGAGACAGGCCGCCAGGCACAGGGCGATGAGTCTGCGTCGGATCATGGCGGCAACGATGCTGTACGGAGGCGGGTCCGCACATCGGAGCCGGATCCGATCTTCGGGATCGGACCAAGGGCATACGGTACGGGCGTCCGCGCGCGGAGTACGACCCTGGTCCGACGGCCCGTGCTCCGATTCGCTCCCGGCCGTTCCTCGATAACGTCGAGGTGTGAATCTGCTCGCCCGGCGGCCTCCGGCCTGGCTGCTCATCCTGGCCGACACCGTGGTCGCGGTGCTGCTCGCGCTGGCGTCCACGGCCAGTGTGCCGGAGCTGGCCGCCAACACTGTGACGACGGCGCTCTGCTGGCTGCTCGCGGTGCCCGTGGCGGTGCGGCGGTTGTGGCCGGAGCCCGCCTTCTACAGCGCGCTGCTGATCGGCCCTGCCGTGCTGGCGCTGCAGGGCAATTATCTGATGGCGACGGCCGTGGTGGCCCTGGTCATCTACCCGGTGGCGACCGGCCGTCCGGTGTGGCGATCGGCGGTCGCCCTGGTGTCCGGCCTGCTCGTCAACGGGTGCTCGCTGCTGGTCTCGACCTTGGGCGCACCACGATATGTGAACGGCTGGCCCGACCCCGTCTTCATCGTCGGGATGGCCTGGCTGGTCGTCGCAGCGAGCTGGAGTCTCGGCACGGCGGCGCGCACCCGCCGGGAGTTCGCCGCCCGCGAGGTCAGGAGGCAGGCCGAGCAGGCGGTGGCCGACGAACGCCTGCGGATCGCGCGCGAGCTGCACGATGTCGTCGCCCATTCGGTGAGCATGATGACCGTCAAGGCGGGCGTGGCGGCCAAGGTCCTGGACAAGCATCCGGAGGAAGGACGCAAGGCGTTGCGGGCCATCGAGGAGATCGGGCGCGGCTCGCTCGCGGAGATGCGCCATTTTCTCGGCGTGCTGCGCGCACCCGGCAGCGCTCCCGACAGCACGCCGCTCCCCCGGCTCGCTGACCTGCCGTCCCTGGCGCACCGGGCTGCGGAGGCCGGCGTGCGGGTCGATCTGTCGGTGGACGGACCCGTGCCCGACAGCATGGCGCCGGCCGTTTACCGCATCGTCCAGGAGGCGATCACCAACGTCGTCAAGCACGCCGCTCCGGCCGACTGCCAGGCCAGCGTGTCGGTCGCCGACGGGAGGTTGCGGATCTCCGTGGTCGACGACGGGCCCGGGCAGCGGGTGCTGCCGGGGCGGCCGGGCGGGCACGGGCTGGCGGGAATGCGCGAACGGGCCCTGCTGTACGGCGGCACCTTCGAGGCCGGCCCGCTTCCGGGAAGGGGGTTCGGCGTGCGCGCGTCATGGGAGATCCCTTGACCCGCCTGGGAGTTCCACCCCTTCTCGGCGGAGGGCAAGGGTGCGGCGCCGGACACGTTCCGGCGTGCGTGAACGACAGGCCCCTCGCCGGCGCCGCGTGGCGCACGGACCTACGTACGGCCGGCCTTCCTGAAGGTGGTCGACGTGGTACGAGGGGTAGAAGCGGATCGGTCATGATGGACGTGATGACGAGGGTCACCAGCGTGAGCCGGAGAGAACGGAGTCGGCAGGTCCGGACAGGGCGTGCGCGGACCGGGCCGGCTTTGGTCGGGATGGCCTCGGTCGGGACGGGCTCGGTCAGGACGGGCTCAGTCGGGACGGGCTCAGTCGGGACGGGCTCAGTCGGGACGGGCTCGGCAGGAGGAGGGTCGTGATCCGGGTGCTCATCGCCGACGATCAGGCGCTCCTGCGCGGCAGTTTCCGCTTGCTGATCGACTCGGAGGACGATCTCACCGTGGTCGGAGAGGCGGGCGACGGGCGGGAGGCGGTGGCGCTCGCGCGTACGGAGTCACCCGATGTGGTGCTCATGGACGTCAGAATGCCCGAGATGGACGGCATCGCCGCGACCAGGCAGATCGCCGGGGACACTCGGGTGCTCATCCTGACCACGTTCGACCTCGATGAGTACGTGTACTCGGCGCTGCGCGCGGGTGCCAGCGGATTCCTGCTCAAGGACGCGCCTCCGGACGACCTGCTGCGGGCGATCCGGGTGGTGGCGTCGGGTGAGACGCTGCTCGCGCCGACCGTCACCACTCGGCTGATCGCGGAGTTCGTACGCCGGCCGGTCCAGCAGCCCTTTCACGGGCTCGACACCTTGACGGACCGGGAGCGCGAGGTGCTCACCCTCGTGGCCCACGGACTGTCCAACGCCGAGCTCAGCGTGCAGCTCCAGGTGAGTCCCGGGACCGTGAAGACGCACATCGGCCGGCTGCTGGCCAAGCTCAACGCCCGCGACCGCGCCCAGCTCGTCATCGCCGCCTACGAGGCCCGCCTGGTCACGCCGCGTTAGCCGACCGCGCGCCGGCTCGTTCACGGGCACACCAGCTCGGACGCGACCACCCCCCAACGCCGTCCACGCTGCCGGGCAGGCGTCTGACACGTGCGAGATCTGGATACGCCACGGTCAGGCGGGGGACTCCTCCTCGGGAGCGTAGAAGGCGGTGGTGGCGGCCACGGCGGCCGCGGCCTCGCCGTCCGTGGCGCCCCCTGCCTTGAACGCCTCCCCCCACGCCTGGCAGCTGCCGATGATGAAGCCGCGGCCCTCGGGGGTCAGGTGGAAGGTCGCCTCCTCCACCTGCTCGCCGCCTGACAGATGCAGCCCCAGGCCCAGCAGTGCCAGGTCCCAGCCCACACCGGTCGCGCCGGGCCCGAACTGCGACCACATCTCTGCCGGCACCTCGGCGGTGTGCTCCAGCTCGAACAGAGTGCCGCCGTCCTCGGCCGACAGGCGCACCTCGACCTCGGAGAAGCCGGGGTCGGGGCCGAACAGCCAGGTGACCCTCAGCAGGCGCGGCGGCTCGCAGCGCAGGATCTCACCGCCGGCGTTGCCCTTCAGCTGGTACGTGCCCCCGAGCCGCAGGTCACCGGTGACCGGCAGGAACCAGCGGCTCAGCCGTTCGGCGTCGGTGCAGGCCTGCCACACGTCGGTCACGTCGGCGTCATAGTGGCGCCGCAGCGTGACGGTCTTGCGCTCGCCGTTGACCAGGTGGCGGTGGGTGCGGTTGAGCTCGTCGATGAAGTCCATCAGGCGTCCTTGGTGTCGTCTTTGATGCGGCGTTCGCGTCTGCCCCGTGCCAGTTCGGTGGCCAGAGCGTCGAGCCGCTGGTCCCAGAAGCGGCGAAATCGTTCCAGCCAGAGGTCGACCTCCTGCAGCGGGCCGGGATCGACGGCGTAGAGCCGCCGGGTGCCCTGGGCGCGCACGCTGGCGAACCCGTTGTCGCGCAGCACCCGCAGGTGCTGGGAGACGGCCGGCTGGGAGATGCCGAACTCCTGCTGGATGACCGCGGTCACGTCGCCGGAGCTGCGCTCGCCCTCGGCGAGCAGCTCCAGGATCCGGCGTCGCACCGGATCGCCGAGTACGTCGAAGGCGTGCACGATACCCACTATTTCAGGGAACACTTATATAAGTCAACACGGGTACAGTCAGTCGTCGAGCCCGCGCGCGCTCAGCGCCTCCCCCAGCGCGTCGGCGTGCCGCAACGAGCTCACCACCAGCGGCACCGCGAACGCGCGCAGGCTGCGCTCGACCCCTCGGGCCCGCTGCGCCTCCCGGACGCGCACGGCCAGCGCCGCGATGACGGGCACACTGCGTACGGTCAGCGACAGCAGCAACGACAGGCGGAACGGGTCGAGCCCGACCAGCGCCGCCGGTCTCAGACACCGCTCCAGCGCCGCCATCATCGCCGACGTGCGGGTGGTCAGCGTGACGACCCCCGCCAGCGCGACCGCCAGCAGCACCCGCAGCGACGTGACCGCCGCCCCCTCCAGGCCGACGAACACCCACTGCAACCCGAACAGCGCCACCACGAAGAACCGCACCGGCCGCACCTGCGCCCACGCCGCCGCCGGCCCCACCCGCGACACCGCGTAGAGCCCCGCCACGACCACGGCCGCGCCCCCCAGCGCCGCCGGCGAGGGCAGCAGCACCAGCACCGTGCAGGCCACGGCCAGCCCGGCCAGCTTCGCCCCGGCGGGCAGGCGGTGCAGCGGCGACGAACCGGGCACGTAGGCGCCGCTCAGGTCGTTCACTGCATCATCTTCCTGTAGTGGCCGATGGCCTCATCAGGGCCGCCGTCGGCGACGATCCTGCCCTCGTCGAGCACCAGCACCCGGTCGAAGTCCGCCAGCAGCGGCAGGTCGTGGCTGACCGCCACCACCTGCTGCGGCAGGCCGCGCAGCACCTCGGCGACCTGACGGGAATGGCGCAGGTCCAGCAGTGTGGTCGGCTCGTCCATCACCAGGATGTCGGGCTGCAGCACCATCACCGAGCACAGCGCGAGCAACTGTTTCTGACCGCCCGACAGATGGTGCGCCGGGTGGTCGGCGTGCCCGTCCAGCCCGTACGTGACCAGCGCCTCGCGCACCCGCCGCGCCACCTCCTCACGATCCAGGCCCTTGCGGCGAAGGGAGAAGGCGACGTCCTCGGCCACCGTCGGCATCACGATCTGCGCGTCCGGATCGGTGAACAGGAACCCGACCCCGCGCCGGATCTTCGCGGCGTGCCGGCGGGTGTCCAGGCCGAGCACGGTGACGCTGCCCGAGGTGGGCAGGGCAAGGCCGTTGATCAGCCGGGCCAGCGTGCTCTTGCCCGAGCCGTTGGCGCCCACCACGCCGACCCGCCGTTCGGTAAGGCGCGCGGTGACGCCGCGCAGCACGTCACGGCCGCTCAGCCGGACGTGCACGTCCGCGAACTCGATCACCTCACACCACCTCGAACAGCGCGGCCACGCCCAGGCCGCCGCCGACCGCGGCCGTCGCCAGGCCGAGCGTGCCCGGCGGGGCGCCGCCGCGGACCAGCCGCGTGAACAGCCGGGTCACCACGACCGCCCCGGTGGCGCCCCACGGATGCCCCAGCGCCAGTGCACCGCCGTCGGGGCACACCCGCACACCGTCGGCGCCGAGCGGATCGAGCCCGAGCGCGTCGGTGACCGCCAGCACCTGCGCCGCGAACGCCTCCACGATCTCCACCGCCGCCACCCGCTCCACCTCGACCCCCGCACGCGCGAGCACCCGCAGCACCGCCGGCACCGGACCCCACCCGGGCAACCCGGGATCGCACCCGACGACGGACCCGGCCACCAGCCTCAGCCCCGGCAGGCCCGCACGGTCGGGCACGATCGCCACGGCCGCCGCGCCATCGCTCACCGGGGACGCGTTACCGGCCGTCACTGTACCGCCGGCGGTGAAGGCCGCGGGCAGCCGGGCCAGCGACGACGCCCGCATCGGCCGCGGCCGCTGATCGCCATCGCGCCCGCCGACCGGCACGATCTCCTCCGCGAACCGTCCGGCCGCGCGGGCGGCCAGCGCCGCCGCGTGGCTGCGGCAGGCGTAGGCGTCCTGGCGCTCCCTGCTGACGCCGCACGAGGCGGCCAGCGCCTCCGCGGCCGGCCCCATGTCCGGATCGGGATGCCCGCCCGGGGTGAAGGGCGCCCTGGCGTACGGCTGCGCCTCGCCCCTGCGGGTGCGCAGCGGCGCGGTGGACGCGCTCTCGGCCCCTCCGGCGATCACCAGGTCCATGTCACCCGAGCGCACCGCCTGGGCGGCCAGCAGGATCGCCGCCAGGCCGCTGCCGCACTGCCGGTCGACCGTCACCCCCGGCACCTCGTGCCCGAGCCCGGCGGCCAGCGCCGACACCCGGGCCACGTTGCCGCCGGGACCCATGCAGTTGCCCAGCACCACGTCGTCCACCGGCCGCCCCTCCAGATCGCCGGCCAATGCGGCGATCACCGGGGCGGCCAGCCGGTCGACGCTCAGCTCCTTGTACGCGTGCCCGGCCGTGCCGATGGGCGTGCGCCGGGCCGCCACCACGACGGCCATCAGACCAGCCGCCGGATGTCGGGGTCGCCGCCGGCCAGCCGGGCCGCCACCAGGGCTCGGGCGGGTTTGCCCGACTGTGTGCGTGGCAGGCTCGGCACCGCGTACCAGCGGCGCGGCCGTTGCGCGGCGTCCAGCCCGCCCCTGGCCATCGACTCCAGCGCCGCCCGCGACGGGGGCGAGGCGCCCTCCGCCTCCAGGATCGCCGTGACCACCGAACCCAGCGACGGGTGCGGCGAGCCGACCACCACGACGTCGCCCACGCCCGGCACCGTCCTGAGCACCTCTTCGACGTCCTCGGCCACGACGGTCGCACCGCCCGTCTGGATCGCGCCGTCACCCCGGCCGCGCAGCCGCAGCGCCTCGCCCTCGCGGTAGGGCCGCGCCACGTCCCCCACACTGGCCCAGCCGCCGGCGTCGCGGCGCAGCGGGCCCGGCACGTCACCCAGGTAGCCGTCGGCCAGCCACGGCGAGCGCGCCCACACCTCGCCGAGCCCGGCCCCCGGCTCGGCCCTGACCTCGATCTCCGCGCCAGGGAACGGGCGCAGCCCGCCCCCGTCAACATCGGCCGCCACGAACGACAACTCGGTCGCGCCGTAGTACGCCACCACGTTCACCCCGGCCTCGGCCGCGGCCTCGCGTGCTCCGGAAGGGAAGGCGGCGCCCCCGACCACGGCCGTGCGCAACGCTCCCGGACGGCGCAGGACCTCGTCCAGCAGGTGCGGCACCAGGTGCACGACGGTGGCCCCCAGCCCGGCAGCACGCTCGGCCGCGCGCCCCGCCGTCCGCCCCGCCGCGCGCCCGGCCGTCGCGACGGCCGGTGTCCTGCCGGGGAGTTTGCCGGGCAGGACGGCGCACGCGCCGACGGCCAGCGCGTGCACCGCGGCGAAGGCGTACAGGCTGGAGGTCAGCGGCCCCGGCACCAGGACCGCGTCGCCTGCGCCGATGCCGGCCAGCTCGCTGAAGGGCGCGAACGATTCCGTCCACGACGCGCGGCGGCGCACCACGGCGCGGGGTCGGCCCGTGCTGCCGGAGCTGAAACAGGCCCACGCCCGGTCGGCGGGGTCCGGGTCGCAGGTGAGGGCAGGGCCGGGCGCGGACGGGAGCGGCTCGGTGACCAGGAGGTCCGGCGTGAGCGCACCGGTGACGCGCGCCCACCGCTCGCGCCCCCAGGCAGGGTCGCCCACCAGCGGCGTGGCGCCGGCCAGGTCGGCGGCGAGCACGGCGGTCAGCAGCGCGGCCGGGCCGGCCAGCCCGATCGCGACCAGCGAGCCGGGGCCGATCCCCCGGCCGCGCAGATGCCGGGCGGCGCCCTGGATGTTCGCGCCGAGCGCCGCGTAGGACAGCTCGGCGTCATGGCCGCACACCGCCGGCCGTGCGGGGCGGTCGGCGGCGTGCCGCAGCACGTGTTCTGCTACCGGCATCGCGGGGTCAACGCTCCCCGGTGCGCAGCCGCTCGCGGTGCACCGCCGGCACCGCGTCGGGGTAGGAACGCTGCACGCCCCTGGCGACGAAGGCCGTCACGACCGCCTTGGTCAGGTCGCCGGGCAGGAACGTGAGCGTCAGCAGCGCCGCCGAGCCCAGCGACACGCCGGTGACCATCGCCTGCACGGGGATCCCTACCAGGTAGACCACACCGATGCCGCCCACCAGGCTCGCCACCAGCAGCTGCGTCAGGCCGGGCCGGCGCCCGGCCCGCTCCACCAGCCAGCCGGTCACCGCCGCGCCGGGCAGCCAGCCCAGCAGGAATCCCGCCGACGGCGCGGTGAACGCGCCCAGGCCGCCGCGCCCGCCCGCCAGCAGCGGCAGGCCCGCCGCGACCAGCACCAGCAGCACCGCGACGGCCAGCGCCGCCCGCCACGAGCCGAGGATCGCGCCCGCCAGCATCACGCCCGCGGTCTGCAGGGTGATCGGGGTCCCGTTGCCGAAGAGGTTGAACGAACCCGGCAATCCGAGCACCGCGATCAGCGCGGCGAACACGGCCACTCGTGCCAGGTCGCCCGTGGGGAACCTGCGCTGCTTCCCTTCATTCTTCATGGGGTCGATCTCACACCAGAACGGCACGCTTCAGTCATGGAGGTATCCCACAACATTCGGCCCGATCATCTGCCATCGGGATACGAGGCGCCGCCCGAACCACTGCCCGGCCGACCTCGTGTGTCCCCCCGCGGCCGGTGAACAGCGAGAAGGTCAGGGCCGTTGCGGTGGCACGGCTCGCAGCAGCGAACGCAGCAGGTGCGCGGCGGTCGCGGGCGGCACCTGGCCGGGGGTGTTGACGAGCTGGGCGGCGAGCCCGTCGACGAACGTGTGCAGCAGGGCCGCCCAGAGCTCCACCTCGGGATCGGGATGCGGGCCCATGGCCTGGCCGGGGTCGCGGACCGGTTCGTGGCCGCGCAGCGCGGCCACGCACTGGCGGTGCAGCGCCCGCTGGTCGTTCCAGGTCACCGAACCCCCTTCCTGAGGGTGCTGACGCTCCCACTCCACGACCGCCGACCACAGTGCGTACTCCTCACGGCGCTCGGCGTCGAGCGGCAACATCTCCTCCACGATGGTGGCGACCTGTTCGACCACCGAGCCTTTGGTACGGGGCCGCTGGACGCGCGGGAGCAGCCGCCGGCGCAGGGTGTCGGTGGTGGCCTGAACGACGTAGGCCTGCAGCTCACGCTGGTTGCCGAAGTAGTGGCGCAGGGACCCGGTGGACCAGCCGGCTTCGGCGGCGACGCCGCGTACCGTCACACCGGCCGGCCCCTCGCGCAGGATGATCCGGATGGCGGCCTCGCCGATCTCGGCCCGCCGCTGGTCGTGGTCAACGAGTCGTGGCACGTCCACATGGTATGACGCACGTGATAACACGCCCGTGTTAGTATGATGACACGCACGTGTTACTACGGCTGGTCCACTCCCCCAGGAGACAGCTTTGCCCATCGAAACGGTCGTGGCGGTGCTCGGGCTGGCCCTGCTCGACACGCTGAGCCCCGCGGTCATCGGCATAACGCTCTATCTGCTGCTCGCCAGGCCGCGCCGCGTGGGCGCGCTGCTCGGCGTCTATCTCGCCACGGTCGCGCTCGCCTATTTCGCCCTGGGCGCGCTGCTCATGCTCGGCCTCAACGCCCTCGTGCCCCGCGTCGACGACGCCGTGTGGACCTGGGGACAGGTCGTCCTCGGCGCGGCGCTCCTCGTGGGCAGCTTCTTCATCCCCGACAAGGACCCTGGGCGCGCCTCCGTCACGACCCGGTCCTTCGCCATGCGCTCAATGGTGCTGCTGGGGCTGGGGACCTGGCTGTTCGAGTTCGCCACCGCCGTCCCCTACTTCGGCGCGATCGGCCTCATGACCGTCGCCGGCCTCCCCGCCGTCCAGTGGTCACCGCTCCTCGGCGCGTACGTCACCATCATGGTGATCCCCGGCCTCCTGCTCTTCGCCGCGTGGGCCGCCCTGGGCGAACGGATGCGTGACCGGTTCGAACGGTGGCAGGCCAGGCTCTCCTCCGGCTCACGCGCCACACTGCGCTGGATCGTCCGGATAGCGGGCGTCCTGATCGTGCTGGACGCGGCACCCGACCAGATCACCATCACCGCCCTCACGTGGACTCCGTGACCCCCGGCCGGCGTCGGATCTTGATGTCGCGCATGTCGGTCACCCCGATCTTCAGGATCTCGTACGGGTGTCCGTGCGCCTCCAGCGCGGCCATCGCGCCCAGCGCCGCCTCGTCCTCGCCGTCGTCCGGCCCCGCCGGCACCTGGCAGCGGAAGGTGAACGACGACACGGTCGAATCGTGGGTGAACGTACCGGCCTCGGTGAAGGCGGTGCCGCCCGCGGCCAGCACCCCGGCCCTGCCGGACTCGTCGAGCCCCGTGAACTTGCCCCTGATGGTCACCCTGAACATGGTCGTTCCTCTCGTACGGCATAGCCGAGAACCCGCTCGCCGAGCACGCTCTCCACGGTGTCGAGCAGTTCCAGCACCCGCTCGGCGATCAGCTCCGGCGGCTCCCCCGCAGTGGTGCGGCGGGCGATGTCCTCCATCACCAGCGCGTGCACCGACCCGATGTGCCAGGCCATCACGCGCGGCAGCCGATCGTCCGGGGCCGCGCCGCCCTCCTCGGCCAGCGCGGCGGCCAGCGCCTCCGTCATCCGGCGGCCCAGGCTCTCCAGCCGGGCGGCCAGCGTGGGGGCGGCCAGCATCATCTCCAGGACCCGCCCGAACCCCGGGCTGAGCCCCACCTGGCGCTCACGCCCGCGCACCTCCTGGCGCAGCCGCCGCAGCACGGCCCCCGCCGCCGACTCGCCCGGCTCGCGCGCCCGCACGATGTCGGCGAGCCGCTGAGGCGAGGCCTCCTGCGGCGGCAGGACCAGGTCCTCCTTGGAGTCGAAGTAGTTGTAGACGGTGTTGACCGACACCTCGGCCGCCGCCGCGACCTCGGCGATCGTCACGCCGTCGAAGCCGCGCGCCACGAACAGGCCGAGGGCCACCTCGCTGATGTGCTGCCGCGTCAGCCGCTTCTTCCGCTCCCGCAGCCCTTCCGTCATGGAACAGGAATTTACTGCAAAATATAGTCGACTGCAAACTTGCATCCGACTCCGCTTCAGCGCGCCTGACGCCGTCAGATGCCGAGACAGGTCAGTACGGTCCTCCACTCGGGTCGGCGCGACCACCCCCGGCTCCAGGCCCAGCTCGATCCCCCGCCCTCGACTGATCAGCCGGTGTGCGCCTCGATCTTGCGTACGCCCGCCACCATGGTGAGCTGCCCGGACTCGAACAGCCGCAGCAGCGCTGCGGCGTTCACCGGCACCATGGGCGAGGCCGTGCTGGTGGCCGGCCGGAAGTGCCCGCGCAGCCGTTCACGGTCGGGCTCGGGCAGCAGCCGCCAGGCGTGCGGGCCGACGGTGTGGGCGGTCTCCTGCGAGCTGGCGTCTTCCACTCCCATCTGCCCCTGAATAACCAGGTTGCCGATCCCCCTGAGCAGCCCTGCATAGACGCTCATCAGGGTCGAGGCGGGTTCACGGCCGAGAAGCTGAGCGCCGGTGTGGGAAGACGGAAAGCCCCGCCCGCACCGGGCACCCGCTGAGACTCAGCGAACGGTCACCCTCTGGGGAGGAGGCCACGCTGGAAGGCGGCGGCGACCGCCGACGCCCGGTCGTTGACGCCCAGCTTGGCGTAGATGTGCAGCAGGTGCGTCTTGACCGTGGCCTCGCTGATGAACAGGCGGGCGGCCGCCTCCCGGTTGGTGGTGCCCTGCGCGATCAGGTCGAGGATCTCCAGCTCCCGCCCGCTCAGCGGATCGGCGGGGGCGCGTACCTGGCCGAGCAGGCGGGTGGCCACCGACGGGGAGAGCGCGGCCTCCCCGCGCGCCGCCGCGGCGACCGCGCGAGCCAGTTCCTCCCTCAGCGCGTCCTTGAGGAGGTAGCCGGTCGCGCCCGCCTCGATCGCGGGAAGCACGTCGCTGTCGGTGTCGTACGTGGTCAGCACCAGCACCCGCGCCTTGAGACCCAGCCGGGCCAGCTCCCTGATGGCCGTCACCCCGTCCATTCTCGGCATCCGCAGGTCCATGAGGATCACGTCGGGATCGAGCGCCCGCGCCAGGTCGACCGCCTGGGCGCCGTCGCCGGCCTCGGCGACCACCTCGAACCCCGGGTCGCCGGCGAACATGCCGCGGATGCCGTCGCGGACGATGGGGTGGTCGTCGGCTATCAGCAGCCGGACGGGGGCCTCAGGCACTCCGGGACTCCTCAGGGGTGATGGCGGCGAGCGCGGTGACGGCGGGCACGACGGCGGAGACGGCGGTGCCGGCCCCGGGCTCGGACTCGATCTCGAAGGCGCCCGCCAGGCGGGTCACCCGGTCGCGCATCGACGCCAGGCCGAAGCCGCCGCCGTCGAGCGCGCGCGCCCGGTCGAAACCCGCGCCGTCGTCGCGCACGTCGAGGCTGACCACGTCCTCCATGTAGGACAGCGTGAGCCCGGCCCGCGACGCGCCGGCGTGCTTGGCGATGTTGGCCAGCGCCTCCTGGGAGATGCGGAGCAGGGTCGCCTCGACCTCCGGGTGCAGCGGACGTGCCGTACCGGTCGTGGACACCTCCACGCGCACGGCGTTCAGCTCCGACCACCGGGCGGCGATCTCCGCGAGCGCCGCCGGCAGCGGGGCCGACTCCAGCGGGCCCGGCTGGACGGCGTGCACGGACCTGCGGGCCTCGGTCAGGCTGTCGCGGGCCAGCCCCATCGCGTGGTCGAGGTGCCGCCGCCACGCCCGCGGATCGGCCTCGGTCTGCACGGCCGCCTGTAGCTGGGTGATGATGCCGGTCAGCCCCTGGGCAAGCGTGTCGTGGATCTCCCTGGCCATGCGCTGGCGTTCGTCGAGCACACCGGCTTCGCGGGCCTGGACGAGCAGCTGGGCGTGCAGGCCGGCGTTCTCCCGCATCGCCTCCTCCAGCCGCGTCACCATGCGCTTGCGTTCGGCGCTGCGCTCGGCCGTGACCTCGCCGACGAAGCTGAACAGGCTGACCCCCGCCACGATGGCGGCGGTGAACAGCACGTGGGTGGCGATCGCGGGCGCGGTGGGCTCGGGCAGCCCTCCGCTGAAGGTCGTGATCGAGATGGCCGCCGTGGCCGCCACCCCGGCGAACCTCCACATCCCCCTGAGCAGGCTCCAGGAATGCAGGTATCCGACGAAGGCGAAGAAACTGCCGAACCACAGGCCCCGCGAGCAGAGCACCGCGATCAGGATCACCAGGCCCGCGACGTAAACTCCCGGCCGGCGATCGTGCATCAGCCGGATCCACGCCGCGGCCAGCACCGCCAGGCCGAGCGTGACCAGATGGTACGTTCCCGGCCGGTCGTCGGCCAGCCACGACAACATCACCGAGACGGCCAGCAGGAGGTAAGGGACGGCGGTGAGCAGCCGCTGCAGCAGCCGCTCCCACCGGTCCAGACGGGCGCCGTCCCCTGTCGTCATCACTCACTCCCAGCGGAAGAACCTGGCCGCGGCGAGACTGACGATCACCGCGTACGCGGTCATGACCCCCAGCCCCAGCGGGTCCGGCGACAGTCCCGCCCAGACGTCGTGCAGGGCCTGCCGGAAGGCGCCCAGAGGGGTGAATGCGCCGATGCGCGCCAGGATATCCGGCATCTGGTCGACCGGCTGCATGAGTCCGGCCAGGTAGGCCAGCGGGAAGTACAGCAGCACGCCCACCCCGTTGGCGGTGCGCCCGTTCGCCGCGAGGGCCGCGATCAGCAGGCCGACGGCGAACATCGCGGCCGTGCCGAGCAGGAAGACCCCGGCGACCGGCAGCACCTGGGAGGGCACGTGCGCGCCCAGGACAGTGCCCGCGACCGCGACCAGCAGCGCGCAGGCGGTCAGCGCCAGCACCAGCTGCAGGATGAGCTGCACCGCCAGCATGCTGCCCGGTCGCACCGGGGTGGTGGAGAGCCGGCGCAGGATGCCCCGCTCGCGGTAAGTGGCCAGGGTGGTCGGCAGCTGGTACATGCCGACGAGCCCGACGGCGAGAGCCAGCATCATCGGCAGCAGCACCCTGTCACCGGGCGGGATCGAGCTGCCGAAGACGACGAGGATGAACAGCGGGACGAGGATCGTGAACACGGAGCCGGGCTCGCGGGTCAGCAGCTTGAGCTCGACGGTGGTGAGCTTGGCGACGACGGTCATGGAGATCTTCCTCACGGGTGGAACGAACGGCCTGTCAGCGCGGTGAAGGCGTCGTCGAGCGTGCGCTTGTCGATGCGCAGGTCGGCGACGGCGATGAGGTTCCTGGCCAGGGCCGAGGTGACGGCCGTGGCGAAGTCCCCCCGGCCCGTCACGCTCACCCGGTCGCCGTCGCGGGTCACGCCCGAGACGCCGGGAAGCCCGCTCAGCAAGGCGATCGGGTCGCTTGCGCCGCCGGCCATCAGCGTGAACCGCATCTGGTGCTCGGCGTCGACCCCGTCGATCAGCTCGGCGGGGCTGCCGGTCGCGACGATGCCGCCCCCGTCGAAGACCGCGACCCGGTCGCAGAGCTCCTCCACCTCGTCCATGAAGTGGCTGACCAGGACCACCGTGACACCCGACGCCCGCACCTGCTTGATCAGCTCCCAGGTGGCCCGGCGGGCCTGCGGGTCCAGACCGCTCGTGAGCTCGTCGAGGAAGGCCACCTTCGGATTGCCCACCAGGGCCAGCGCGATGAACAGGCGCTGCTTCTGGCCGCCCGACAGCTTGCAGAACCGGGCGTCGCGCTTGCCCGCCAGCCCCCACTGCTCCAGCAGCTCGCGCCAGTCGTGCGGCTCGGCGTAGAAGGAGGCGTACAGGTCGAGCACCTCCCACACCTTGATGTTGTCGGGCAGCTGCGTGTGCTGCAGCTGCACCCCGATGCGCTCGCGCAGCGCCCGGCCGTCGCCGATCGGGTCCAGCCCGAGCACCCGGATCGTGCCGCCGTCGGGCCGCCGCAGACCCTCCACGCACTCGACGGTGGTGGTCTTGCCGGTGCCGTTGGGGCCCAGCAGGCCGAAGATCTCGCCCATCTCGACGGAGAAGGAGACGCCGTCCAATACCGTGTGGCCGCCGTACCTCTTGGTGAGGCCGGCGACGTCGATGACTGCCATGCGTCCATCATGATTTCCCAGCTCACACCGGGGATCGACCCGCCGGCCATGATCGGCGGCCGAAGGGGCTGAGCGCACGATCAACCGATCGGTGGATGGCGCGCCCAGCCTTGCCGTGCTCGGGGCCGGTCGAGATCGCCGCGGCAGCAGGCGTCACCGGCAGGGTCACTCCCGCAGGATCAGTCCTGGAGGGCTTCGGCGTCGAAGTCCGGTGGTGCCTGCAGATCGTGGGCGCGGAACAGAACGGCGTGCTCGACGCCCATGGTCTTGCCGCTCATCGCGGTGAACTTCGGGATGAGGTCACCGGGGGCGGGGTGTCCCGGAAGTGCGGCCAGGTACGCAGCGTGCGCCTCCAGCGAGGCGATGCCGCGCCGCAGCGGTTCGCCCGTGACCTCGACGCCGTGCGTCGCGGAGCCGGGGAGCGCGGGGAGGATGAACCAGCGTACGGAGTGCGGTTGGAGGTCCTCGTCGTCGACCTGCTCCGCGAAGACCCACCGGTTGCCCGCGTCGCGCACCGCGTCGAGC
The DNA here is from genome assembly GCF_004352805.1 of Nonomuraea mesophila. Lineage (NCBI taxonomy): Bacteria > Bacillati > Actinomycetota > Actinomycetes > Streptosporangiales > Streptosporangiaceae > Nonomuraea > Nonomuraea mesophila. The sequence continues at coordinate 71,996 of NZ_SMLD01000007.1, read as the reverse complement.
GTCGCGAGCCCGGCCGCGCGGTGGTCGGCCTGGTCGAACCCGTAGGGCGTCTCGATCTCGTATCCGGTGCCGAGCACGACGTCGGGCTTGAACCGGCGGATCTCCCGGCAGATGTCCCGGCGCAGGTCGAGCCCGTAGACGAGCACGCCGTCCGGATGGTCGAGGACGGTCAGGTGTTCGACGCCGACGACCTGGCAGGCGGCCCGCTGCTCGGCGACGCGCAGGCGGGCCGTCTCCTGGGGAGGGTTCGGCATGCCGGCCTCACCGCGGGTGAGCAGGAGGTAGCCGACCTCGATGCCGCGCGCGGTCCAGCGGGCGACGGCCGTGGAGGCGCCGTATTCCATGTCGTCAGGGTGCGCGACGACGCAGAGCACGCGCCGGAAGGACTCCTCGGGAAGGGGAGGCACTGTCATGCTGGTCTTCTTTCCGTGTCGGGGGGAGGCTCGCCGCCGGCTCTTCCATCGGAACCTACTCCGGAGCGGGTCATGCGCAAGCTCGACGCGGGTGGGGTGCATGGACGGGCTCGGATGCGCAGGCGTGGCGCGAACGGACGCCGTACGCGGCCGGCGAGCCCGGCACCGGCCGCGTACGGCGTTTCCGGTCAGCCGAGCAGCGGCAGGAGCTGCTCCTCCTCGTAGTCGAGGTGCGCCTCCAGCTCGTCGGAAAGCCGGTTCACCTCGGCCAGCAACTGCTCCGGCGCCAGGTCGTCGGCGGCCAGCGCGGACTGCCACCGCTCCAGCAGCCGCTGGACCGTCACGTGCTCGGCCCTCAGCCGCTCCAGCACGGGGGCCAGCTCCGGATAGCGGTTCTCCAGCGCCGGGAACATGAACCCGTCCTCGCCCTCATGGTGCACGTGCAGGCCCTGGCACAGGGTCAGGCAGTTGACCCGCAGTTGTGCGGCCAGGCGCGGGCCCAAGGCGGCGACCTCGCCGCGGATCAGCGCCAGCTCCCTGCGGAAGGCGTCGTGCACCTTCCTGAGCGCCTCGCCCGGCGAGCCGGCGGGCGGCCCGGCGTCGCGCTCGACGAGCGCGACCACCGGCAGGATTCTGCCCGCCTTGTCCTGGTACGTCCCCCATCCTGGGTCGGCCTCCACGGCCCGCGCGAACACGCGGTCGCGTTCCTCGCCCTCCAGTACGACAGCCGTCGCAGGATAGGTGAAGACGCCGTCCTCGACGGTGACCTCAGGGTTGGCGAGCACGTTGTGGTACCAGGCCGGGTGACGTGCAGAGCCGCCGGCCGAGGCGATGACGAGGACGCGGCCGCCGTCGGGCAGGTAGCCGAGCGGCGTCGTACGCCGTGCGCCCGTCTTCGCGCCGACGGTGGTCAGCAGGAGCAGCCTGGCTCCTTCGAAAGGGCCGCCGACCTGGCCCTGGTTGGCACGGAACTTGTCGATGATCTGCTGGTTGAAGTCGATGGGCATGCTGGTTCCTACGCTCCGGGCGGGTGTGGTGACGGCATGGGAGAACCCCGCACGGCATGCCGGCAACGGGCGGGTTCAGGACACCACCTGGGGCATGGGGCGACGCGCGGGGGCGGTCTGCTCAGGCAGCACCGAAGGCGTGGCTGGTCACGGCGTCATCCCCTTTGATCCGGCGCCTCCATGCCGCCCTGCGTCCTCGGGCGGGCGACACGCGACGCGGCCATCATTACGCCCCAGCGAGCGTGCGGCTGTCAAGCCGCACGGCGGCGGTGACGTGGAGACGCAGGCGAGAGTCGAACTCGCACGGGCGGCTTTGCAGGCCCCCCTCCGCACCGGCGAACTGCGCCAGGTCCGCCTCGGCCCCCATCCCGTCGAGGCGGATCGTGCGCGAGGACGGAGTCGAACCGCCACAGCCGAAGCGCCCGGTTTACAGCCGGGTGGGCTCTCCGATGCCCAGCTCGCGCGTGAGGAGAAAAGCGTGGTCGGCCCGGCAGGAATCGAACCCGCGACGCCCGGTGTGTAAGACCGGCGCTCTGACCGTCTGAGCTACAGGCCGTCATATGAACCACGTGGCCCCAGCAGGATTCGAACCTGCAACAGACCCGGCTTCGTAGGCCGGCGCTCTCTCCATTGAGCTATAGGGCCGAGAAATTGTTATCGGAGTTTCGTACGTCCGGCGGGATTCGAACCCGCACCACCCGGCTCCTGAGGCCGGTGCCTCTCCCGTTGGGCTACGGACGCGTGGAGCAGCAGCGGGGACTCGAAACCCGTCCTGCGCTCATGTAAGGGTCATGTGGGCACGGGAAAGAGAAAAGGCCGCCCGATGGGATCCGGCGGCCTCTGGATGCGTGTGGCGATAATCTATCCAGAGGCCGGCCCGGCCAGAGCGCAGCCGAGCACCACGAGCCGGCGACAGCCGCGCCGATAGTGCTCAAGCGTGGTGACTGCGTATCGCATGGCCGGCCTTTCCTGACGTTTTCGATCTCGACGGAGTAAACATTAACCGGCGGTCGCCGGCGGGTGCCACTTATTTATTCCGACGCACCGGCGGCCGGACTGGTTTCCGCCGTGGCCGGTTGTCCCTTCCCGGGGGGTGGAGGCTTTACTGGGGGCATGCGGATCGGAGAGCTGGCCGCGCTGCTCGGGGTGTCGACCCGGACGGTGCGCCACTACCACCAACAGGGCGTGCTGCCGGAGCCGCCGCGCCGGGCCAACGGATACCGCGACTACGGCATGCGCGACGCCGTCGCTCTGGCCCGCGTACGCCGCCTCGTCCAGCTCGGGCTGAGCCTGGAGGAGGCACGTGAGGTGATCGCCGAGGACCGGTCGAGGGAACTGCCCGAGATCCTCGCCGAGATCGACGCGGATCTGGCCAGGCAGGAGCGCGAGATCGGGGAGCGGCGGGCGAGGCTGGCGGAGCTGCTCAGGCGGGCCGGGCCGGGGCGGCTCGGCCCCGACGACGTCGCCTCGCCCGACCTGCTGGTGCTCCTTCGCGCGGTGAGCCTGCCCGAGTCGAAGGCGGCGGCCTGGGACCGCGAGCTGCTCATGGTGATGGACAGCGTGGCCGCCGAGCCCGGCAGGGGGCGCGCCCTCGCGCAGCTGGAGTCGGTCGCCGCCGATCCTGAGGCGGCGGCCGTGGGGCACGCGTTCTACCGCAGGCTGGACGAGCTGGCCGACGCCGAGCCGGGCGACCCCAGGATCGCGCCGCTGGCCAGGGCGCTGGCCGGCTACAGCATGGAGCACCTGCTGGCAGTCCTCGGGCCGGGGGCGCACGGATGGGACCCGGCGCAGCTCGAACCGTTCCTCGACGGGCTGGCCCCGGCCCAGGCCGAGGCCGTGCGCCAGGCGGTCGAGATCATCGCGACCGGGATCGGGACGGACGCCGGCGCGTCCACGACGACGGGGTAGGGCTCAGCGCTCCGGCAGGAGCCCTTCGGCGGCGAGGGCGTCGCCGACGGCCTCGCCCAGCGCCTCGACCGCGGACTTCGGGCGCACCATCACCGTGAACTCCTTGATCAGGCCGGCGTCGTCCAGGTGGATGAGGTCGATGCCGTGGATCTGCCTGCCGCGTACGGTGGCCGAGAAGACCAGGACGGTGGCCGGGCTGCCGGCGCCGTCGGCGTTGGTCTCAACCTCGCCGTCGAGCCTGCCGACGTACCGGAAGTCCTCGAAGACGCGCAGCAGCACGCCGAACAACCCCAGGATGGCGGCTCTGCCCTCGAAGGGCACGAACGTCACCGGGCTGTAGAAGCGCGCGTCGTCGGCGAACAGCGTGTTGATCTCGGTGAGGTCGCGCCGCTCGACGGCGGCGCGGAATCGGTCGGCGGCGGTCATGGCCGTCCTCCCTAGTCAGATTGTTGAATAGTCAGATCCTTGACTATCATGGCGGCATTCCCAGGAGAAGGGAGGAGGTCGCCATGGCACTGCGGCACGCCGTGCTGGCGGCACTGCTGGGCGAGGAGCTCAGCGGATACCAGCTGGCCAAGGCGTTCGACCTCGGCGTGGCCAACTTCTGGCACGCCCTCCCCCAGCAGCTCTACGCCGAGCTCACCCGTCTGGAGCACGACGGGCTGGTCAGCGGCCGGGAGGTGGTGCAGGACACCCGGCCCACCAAACGCCTGTTCACCGTGACCGACGCCGGCCTGGCCGAGCTGGAGCGGTTCGCGGCGACGCACAACAAACCGTCCTTCATCCGCGACGACCTGCTCGTGAAGGTCCAGGCCGCCGACCACATCGCCGCTGACGTGCTCATCGCGAAGCTCACGGAGCGGGCCGTGTTCGCCGACGCCAAGATCGATCTGCTCGGTGGCCTGCTGCGCAAGCTGCGCGGCGACATGAGCGAGGAGGAGTTCCTGCGATACGGCGAGCGCGTCGGCCCCTACCTGACGTGCCTGCGCGGCATCGCGTTCGAGCAGGGCAACCGAGACTGGTGCCGCCGGAGCGCGGCGATCCTGGAGCAGAGGCGGACGGCACATGCGCGAGGGTGACCACCGGCGTTACGTCGCCCTGGGCGACAGCCAGACCGAGGGAATGGGCGACGGCGACGACGTCAACGGCCTGCGCGGATGGGCCGACCGGCTCGCCGAGCTGCTCGCCGCCGCGAGCCCCGGCCTGCGCTACGCCAACCTGGCCGTACGCGGGCGCGTGGCCGCCCAGGTCCACGCCGAACAGCTCGGACCGGCCCTCGCCCTGCGTCCCGACCTGGCGACCGTCGTCGCAGGGGTCAATGACCTGCTGCGGCCCCGCTTCGACGCCGACGAGGTGGGCGACCACCTGGAGGCGATGTTCGCCGCGCTCACCGCCCAGGGCGCACGCGTGGCCACCCTCACCTTCCCCGACCTGGGGCGGATCACCCCGCTCGCACGCCCGTTCGGCCCGCGCGCCGCCGCGCTCAACCAGCGCATCCGAACCGCGGCCCGCCGCCACGGGGTGGTGGTCGCCGAGACCGCCCACCACCCCGTCGTCACGGACGCCCGGTTGTGGAGCCCCGACCGGCTGCACGCCGGCCCGCTCGGGCACGAACGCATCGCCGCGGCCGTCGCCCACGCGCTCGGGCTGCCGGACAGCAGCGACGCGTGGACCCGCCCGCTGCCGCCCGAGCCCGCCCGGTCCCGGTGGAGTGCCGCGGGCGCCGAGCTGCGCTGGGTCGCCGCCTTCCTCGGCCCCTGGGCCGGCAGACGCCTGCGCGGCCGCTCCTCCGGCGACGGCCGCACCGCCAAACGCCCGCACCTGCTGCCCGTCGCCGCGCCGGTCCCCTCGCAGGGGGAACGGACACCGTAGGCAGCGGCGCTGACCTCGGGGAAAGGCAGTTGTCCGCGTTCCCCGCACCGCACTACCGTGACCGGATGGATCTTTTCACGCGCTCCTGGACGGCGCTGCGCACAGCGGTCGCCGACCTGCCCGACGAGGACTTCGCGCGGCCGTCCGGCTGCGCCGGCTGGCTCGTGCGGGACCTGGCGTGTCACCTGGTCATCGACGCCCAGGACGTCCTGATCACGCTCGTGACACCGGCGGACGAGGAGCCGACCAGCGACGCGGTGACCTACTGGAAGGTCGGCTCGACGCCGCCCACCGGCGACGACCCGCTCGACGCGCTGATCGTCCGGCTGGCCGCCGCGTACGAGGAGCCACGGCTGCTCAAGTTCCACCTCGACGACGTCGGCTCCGCCGCCGGCCGCGCGGCCCGGCTCGCCGACCCCGCCCAGCGGGTCGCCACCCAGGACATGGTGCTCACCGCGGGCGACTATCTGTCGGCGTACGTGCTGGAGTGGACGCTGCACCACCTCGACCTGATCGCGCACCTGCCGGACGCGGAGCAACCTCCCGCCGAAGGGCTCGCCCGGTCCCGCGAGATGCTGGAGCAGCTCGCCGGGGCCGCCTTCCCCGCGTCGTTGTCCGACCGGGACGCGCTGCTCATCGGCACCGGACGGCAGGCCCCGGCCGACGCGGAGCGGGCCGCCCTGGGCGACCTGGCCGGGAGGCTCCCCTTCGTCATCGGATGACCGCTCACTTCGGGGTGTAGGTGAGGCCGAGGATGCCGTTGTCCAGCCGGGTGACGTCGTCCAGCTGGAGATGGGTGGGGTCGATCCCGTCGTACAGGCGCCCGCCGCTGCCCGCGATCACCGGGAACAACCAGAACAGGTATTCGTCGACCAGCCCGTGCCGGAGCAGGGTGCGGCTGAGCGTGCCGCCCGTGCCGACCTTCAGGATGTCGCCGCCGGGCTGTTTCTTCAGCCGGGCGACCTCCTCGACGACGTCCCCCTCGATGAGGGTGGTGTTCCAGGTGGTCTCCTTCAGCGTGGTCGAGGCGACGTACTTCGGGATGGTGTTCATCCGTACCGCGTAGTCGCCGAACTCCGCCTCCAGCCGCGGCCAGACCGGCGCGTGCGCCTCGTAGCTGAGCCGCCCGTAGAGCAGGGTGTCCACGGAGAAGAGCAGGTCGCGGGAGCGCTGTTCGAACTCCCCCGCCCAGTACGTGGCCAGCCAGTCCTGCGGGGTGCTGATCTGGCCGTCCAACGTCACCACGCCCTGCTCAATGATCTTCCGCATGGTCGTTCCTTTTCATCGACACGATTCGCTGTCTCACTGACGCGTCGAGCGGGACGGCCCGGGATCGACAGAGGACGCCGGATTATTTCTGGGAGAACGCGGCGCGGTCGGGTTGGGGCAGCCACTGGCGCCGCGGATCGTACGGGCGGAAGCCGGCGCGCACGCAGCCGGCGAGCGCGGCCAGCAGCGGATGCTGGTTCTGCCGGTGGAGGAGCAGCGAGCACGGATAGACGGGGACGGGGTCGACGACCGGGAGCTGGACGGTACGCGGGTGCCAGGGCAGCCGGCACGCCATGCCCACGAAACCGATGCGTCCCCCGGAGGCGATCTCCTCCACGAAATACTCCCAGCCGAAGTCCGGCCCGCTGTCGTCGATGGTGATGCCGAACGCGGTGCCCAGCAGGCGGTAGAAGTCGGCCCACTCGCTGCCGGGGACGTTGCCGGGCATCCACACGGTCGAGCCGGCCAGCCGTTCGACCTCCACCTCCCGAAGACCTGCCAGCGGATGGTCACGGCCGACCAGCACGTGCACGGGCTCCAGGTAGGCGGGCATGTGCCGCAGGTGCTCCTCCACAGGCCCGGCGACGCGGGCGAAGGCGGCGTCGATGGCTCCGCGGGCGAGCGCTTCGCGTGCCGACCTCAGGCCGTTGGAGGTGATGATCTCGATGTCGGCCTGCTCGGTGGCCTGGTGGAACGCCCTGACCAGGTCGACCGAGGCCGACAGCCGCGTGTCGAGCACGTCGATCCGCAGCGCGCGGCGCCGGCCGCGCAGCGCCTCCACCGCCTGGTCGGCGAGCCCGACGAGGGCACGCGCGTGCGGGAGGAACGCCCTGCCGTCCTCGGTGAGCGCGGCTCCGCTGCGCGAGCGGAAGAGCAGGGTCAGGCCGAGGCCCGACTCCAGCCGGGCGATCCGCTTGGAGATCGCCTGCTGGCTGATGCCGAGCCCGGCGGCGGCCTCGCCGAAGGAGCGGTCATCGGCGATGGCGACGAACGCGCGCACGGCGCCGAGATCCAGCTCCTTCGGCGCTTCGGTCACAACCGATGGTTGTGGCGGATCGGCGTGTCGATTGTTGGACAACCCTGCCTGCCCTCGGGTCGAATGCTCGGGTCGCGTACGAGCTTACAACCGTGAGGAGTCTCGGCCGGTGGGGTCCTTCGTCCATTTGCACGTGCACACCGAGTACAGCATGCTCGACGGCGCCGCCAAGGTCGGCCTCCTCATGGACGAGGTGTCACGTCAGGGCATGCCCGCCGTGGCCATGAGCGACCACGGCAACGTGCACGGCGCGTACGAGTTCTACCATGCGGCGCGCAAGGCGGGCGTCAGGCCGATCATCGGCATCGAGGCCTACGTCGCCCCCGCGTCGCGGCGCCACCGGCAGCCGGTCTTCTACAGCGACAACCTCGCCCTGCGCAGGTCGAACGACGACACGGGCGAGGGTGGTGACGTCTCGGGACGCGGCCTGTACACGCACATGACCATGTGGGCGGCCGGCGCGCAGGGGTTGCGGAACCTGTTCCGGTTGCAGTCGCGGGCCTGGCTGGAAGGACACGTCCAGAAATATCCGCGTATGGATGATGAACTGTTCGCCGAACACGGCCAGGGCATCATCGCCACCACCGGCTGCCCCTCCGGCGAGGTACAGACCCGCCTGCGCCTCGGCCAGTACGACCAGGCCGTCGAGGCCGCCGCCCGCTACCGGGACGTCTTCGGCAAGGACAACTACTTCCTGGAACTCATGGACCACGGCCTGGCCATCGAACGCCGGGTCCGCGAGGACCTGCTCAGGCTCGGCCGCACGCTCGGCCTGCCGCCACTGGCCACCAACGACTCCCACTACGTGACCGAGAGTCAGGCCCAGGCGCACGACGCGCTGCTGTGCATCGGCACCGGCAAACGGCTCGCCGACACCGACCGCTTCCGCTTCGGCGGCAGCGGCTACTACGTCAAGACCGCCGAGGAGATGCGGGCGCTGTGGGACGCCGAGGTTCCCGGCGCGTGCGACAACACGCTGCTGATCGCCGAGCGGATCGGCGACTACGGCGAGGTGTTCGCCCACCGCGACCTGACGCCGCGCTTCCCCGTGCCCGAAGGCGAGAGCGAGTCGAGCTGGCTGCGCAAGGAGGCCCTGGACGGCGCGCGCCGCCGCTACCACGGCGATCCGCCCCAGGAGGTGCTGGAGCGCATCGACTACGAGCTGTCCGTCATCGACACCATGGGCTTTCCCGGCTACTTCCTGGTGGTCGCCGACATCTGCCGCTTCGCCCGCGAGAACGGCATCGGCCTCGGCCCCGGCCGAGGCTCGGCCACGGGGTCGATGGTCGCGTACTGCACGGGCATCACCGAGCTCGACCCCATCGAGCACAAGCTGATCTTCGAACGCTTCCTCAACCCCGAACGCGTCACCATGCCCGACGTCGACCTCGACTTCGACGACCGGCGGCGCGACGAGATGATCGACTACGTCACCCGCAAGTACGGCGAGGACCACGTCTGCCAGATCGTCACGTTCGGCACCATCAAGGCCAAGGCCGCCGTCAAGGACTCCTGCCGCGTGCTGGGCCTGCCGTACGCTCTGGGCGACCGCATCACCAAGGCGTTCCCCGCGGCCAACGGCGGCAAGGAGATCCCGCTCGCCGCCATCCACGACGACCGCCACCCCCGCCACGGCGAAGCCGCCGAGCTACGCCAGATGTACGAGCAGGACCCCGACGTCAAGCGGGTCATCGACACCGCGACCGGCGTGGAGAACCTCACCAGGGGCACCGGCGTCCACGCCGCCGGCGTGATCCTGTCGTCCGAGCCGCTGATGGACGTGGTGCCGCTGGTCAAGCCGAAGGCCGACGGCCCGGTCATCACCGGGTTCCCGTTCACGCAGGCCGAGGACATGGGCCTGCTGAAGATGGACTTCCTGGGCCTGCGCAACCTCACCGTCATCGGCGACGCCGTCGCGAACGTGCGCGCCAACAAGGACATCGACATCGACATCCACGACGTGCCGCTCGACGACCCCACGACGTACGAGCTGCTGGCCCGCGGCGACACGCTCGGGGTGTTCCAGCTCGACTCCGGCGGCATGCGGGTCCTGCTGCGGCTGATGCAGCCCACCACGTTCACCGACATCGCGGCCGTGAACGCGCTCTACCGGCCCGGCCCCATGGAGATGAACGCGCACACCAACTACGCGCTGCGCAAGACCGGCAAGCAGCGGGTCGAGCCCATCCACCCCGAGCTGGAGGAGGCGCTCGAACCCATCCTCGGCGACACCTACCACCTGGTCGTCTTCCAGGAGCAGGTCATGGCGATCGCCCAGCAACTGGCCGGGTACTCGCTCGGCGGCGCCGACATGCTGCGCAGGGCCATGGGCAAGAAGAAGAAGGAGGTCCTGGACGCCGAGTGGGACACGTTCTCGACGGGCATGCGCGGCCGGGGCTTCTCCGACGAGGCGACCAAGGCGGTCTGGGACGTCCTGGTGCCCTTCAGCGGCTACGGCTTCAACAAGTCGCACACCGCCGGCTACGGCCTGGTCTCCTACTGGACCGCCTACCTCAAGGCCAACCACCCCTCCGAATACCTGGCCGCGCTGCTCACCTCCGTCGGCGACGACAAGGACAAGATGGCCGTCTACCTGTCCGACTGCCGCCGGCTCGGCATCAGGGTGCTGCCGCCCGACGTCAACGAGAGCCGCCTCGACTTCGCCGCCGTCGGCTCCGACATCCGCTTCGGCCTGGGCGCGGTCCGCAACGTCGGATCCAACGTGGTGGACGCGATCGTCACCGCCCGCGCCGCCAAGGGCCGCTACACCGACTTCAACGACTTCCTCGCCAAGGTGCCGACCGTCGTCTGCAACAAGCGCGTGATCGAGTCGCTGGCCAAGAGCGGCGCGTTCGACAGCCTCGGGCACGACCGGGCGGCCCTCGTCGCGGTGCACGAGCAGGCCATCGACGCGGTCATCGACCTCAAACGCAACGAGGCGCAGGGCCAGGACTCCCTGTTCGGCGAGCCGGGCCGGACGGGCGCGTTCTCGGTCGCGATCCCGGACGGCGAGTGGGACAAGGCCACCCTGCTGGCCTTCGAGCGCGAGATGCTCGGCCTGTACGTGTCGAGCCACCCCCTCGACGGCGCAGAACGGGTCCTCGACGCCAACCGTGACGTCACGATCGCCGGCCTGCTCGCCTCCGAGCGGCAGGAAGGCGTGACCCGCGTCAGCGGCATCATCTCGGGCCTGCAGCGCAAGGTCACCAAACAGGGCAACCCGTGGGCCATCGTCACCCTCGAGGACCACGACGCCTCCGTGGAGTGCCTCATCTTCCCCAAGACGTACACGCTCTACGGCGAACTGCTGGCCGAGGACCGCGTGATCTCCGTCAGGGGCCGCATCAACGTGCGCGACGAGACGATGAGCGTCTACGGCGAGGAGATCACCGTGCTCGACGTCTCCGCCGACGACACCGCCTCCCCCGTGGTCATCTCGATCCAGGAGACGCGGCTGACCCTGCGGCTGGTGCGGGAGTTCAAGCACATCCTGAGCGCCCATCCGGGGCGGGCACCCGTGCACGTGCGCCTGCACCGCCGGGGCCGCAAGGACCTGCTGCTCCACCTCGAACCCTTCAGCGTCGCCGCGGAGCCGGCGTTCTACGGCGACGTCAAGGCGCTGCTGGGGGCCGGCTCGATCGGGACGGCATGAGCCCGGTGACGCCGGGCGCGGCCTGCCCGCGCTGCCGTACCGGTGAGGTGCTGGCCGTGGTCCGCGTCCCGCACGGCTGGACGAACGCCTCGGGACGGCCGGTCATGGGCGTCGGCGAGGTGCTGCTGTGCGGCCGCTGCGACGCCGGCCGTCCCGTCACCGGGCCACTGGTCGCCTACCTCACCGCGCACGAGTCGGTCGGGCCCGCCGAGCTGGACGACCTCGCACCGCTGCTGCGCCGCTGGATGGACGGGGTGCGCGCCCCCGCGCCGGACGAGCGTGCGCTGCAGGCCGAGACCGAGGCCTGGCGCCGCGGTGACCTGTGACCCCCGCGCCTCGGCCACGGTTCCCTCGACACCACCCGCCGCTACGCCCTGCCCAACGAAGCCGGCCCGCACGCGGCGACGGCCCCCGACCTGCCGGGCGGCAGCTTCGTCGTGCCGCGGGGGCCGTTCCACGCCTACGGCTCCCCCACCCGGGTCACCCACGCACCCGGGATGCACGACGCCGCCACCGCCCAGCGGCTGTGGCAGCTGCCGGAGAAGCTCACCGGCGTCGAATTCCGGTGGGCCGACCCGTCGCCGGCCTGACCCGCACCACTGAACACCTCCGGCACGGCCCGCGTATCTCCCCATGACGTGGCGATCGTGAGGAGGCGTGCGCAGTGGCCGTACCCGCAGGGTCCAGGCGGACCGCGACGGCCGTCGCGCTGGCGGCGGCCACGCTGCTCGGCGTCCCGGGCACGGCCGCCGCCGACCCGTCTCCCGCCAAGGCCAGGGCCAGGCTGGTGAAGCTCAACGAGCAGGCCGACCAGATGGTCGAGCGGTACAACCAGGCCACGGAGGCCCACAAGAAGGCGAAGAAGACGTACGACGCCCTCAACGCCGAGGTCGGGCGCAGGAAGGCCCGGGCCGATGCCCTGCGCGGAGACCTCGCCGCACTGGCCGCCCGCGACTACCGGCTCGGCGCCTTCCCCGCCTGGAGCGGGCTGGCCGGCCGCAGCGACCCCGAGGCGGTCCTCGGCTCCATGGCCTCCCTCGACCAGATCGCCCAGGCCGAGGCGGCGAAGGTGCGCGCCTTCGAGGCCGCGACCAAGGACCTGCGCGCCCGGCGCGACCAGGCCAGAACGGTCCTGCGCGAGGCCGACGCGGCCCGAGACAAGGTACGCGGAGAGAAGGCGAAGGTCGACAAGCTGGTCGAGCGGCAGACCAAGCTCCTGCGCCGGCTTGGCCGCTTCAACAAGGGCGACCCGGCCAGCCCCGGCATCCCGTACACGGGGGCGGCGTCGGGCAACGCCCGCACGGCACTCACGTTCGCCTTCGCCCAGGTGGGCAAGCCGTACCGGTACGGTGGCACGGGCCCCGGCTCCTTCGACTGCTCCGGCCTCGTCCAGGCCGCCTGGCGCGCGGCGGGGGTCGAGCTGCCGCGCACCACCTGGAGCCAGTGGAGCTGGGGCGCCGGCCGTCGCGTGCCCCTGGACGATGTGGAACCCGGCGACCTGCTCTTCAGCAAGGGGCTGGGCCACATGGGGATGTACGCGGGCGACGGGAAGATGGTGCACGCGCCGCAGACCGGGGACGTGATCAAGGTGGTCGACCTCGACGACTACTGGCGCGGCCGCCTGGCCGGCGCGGTCCGGCCCTGACGGCTCACGCGGACGTAGCGGCCCGGTTCTGACGGATCACGCGCGGACGTAGCGGTCGAGTACGGCGCGTGCGGCGGCGCGGATCATCGGGCCGGGATCGTCGGGCACGCCGGTGGTCAGCGCCGTGAGCAGCAGGCCGAGCACGCTCGTCTCCAGCAGCAGCGCGTCCTGTTCCGTGATGGCGATGCCGGCGGCGCGGCACTGGCGCACGATGAGGTCGCGCCGCCCGCGCAGGGCGTCGGCCAGCATGCTGCGCAGGGCGGGGTTGCGGGTGCTCTCCAGATGCAGTTCGAACAGCGCCAGCGGCTCACCGCGCTCGTCGGCCACCATCAGCGTGAGCACCTCCACCAACGCCTCTTCCAGGTGCGCGGGATCGAGCGGGCGCACCACGTGGGCGTCGACCCGTTCGGACAGACGCCGGCCGATCCGCTGGATGATGGCGTCCATCAGGGCGTCGCGGGTGCGGAAGTAGCGCGAGGCGGTGCCGTCGGGGACGCCTGCGGCGGCGTCGACGGCTCGGTGGGTCAGCCCGCGGGAGCCTTTCTCCGCGAGTACCGCGATGGCGGCGGCGACGAGGTGTTCGCGGCGTTGAGGGTTAGGGCGTGGCACGGTCGGGTCGCTCTCCCCGGTCGTTGTGGTCCGTCGTGTGGCCGGCTGTGTGCTGAGTTGCGTGCCCGGCTCTGTGCTCGGCTGTGTGCCCGGCTCTGTGCTCGGCTGTGTGCTGAGCTGTGTGCTCGGCTGGGCCGCACCATTTCACCAGAGCCTGCCGGATGCCGTCGTGATCTCCCGCCCAGGCCACGTATCCGTCGGGCCGGATCAGCGCCGCCTGCGGCCGCAGGCCACCGAGCGGGCGCACCGGCCGGACCCGGTCCGCCCACGGCCGCGCGGCGCCGGCGTCACCGTGGGCCAGCAGGACGAACCGGCCCTCCCGGAGCACCTCGTAGAGCCGGCCGCCCGTGGTCGGCCCGTCGGGCGCGCGCCGGCCGGCCAGCGGGTGGGCGTGCGCGTCGCCGGGAGGATAGGCGATCTCCAATCCGGACATCAGCCCCAGGATGCGGCGGCGGCCGGGGCCGGTGCGCAGCAGGGCGGCCATGACGTGCCGGTTCACCCGCAGCCGGAGCCGCGAGCCGGTCAGCACCAGCCGGGTGAGATGGTCGGTCAACTCCAGCACGGAGGCACCCACCGGATGCCGCTCGGCGTGGTAAGTGCCGAGCAGCCACGGCGGGGCCCATCCGCGCAGGTCGGCGGCGAGCTTCCAACCGAGGTTGACGGCGTCCTGCACGCCGGTGTTCATGCCCTGGCCGCCGATGGGAGAGTTCACGTGCGCGGCGTCGCCGGCCAGGAACACCCGTCCGGACCGGTAGCTGCGGGCCTGGCGGCGCTCGGCGGCGAAGCGGGAGAACCAGCGCGGCTCGCTCATCCGGTAGTCGGTGCCGGCGATGTCCTCGAACGCGCGGCGGATCTGCCCGAAGGCCGGCTCCCGGTCGGGATCGTCCCCGTCCAGCAGCCACGCGCCGACCCGGAACCAGCCGTCGCCGAACGGGATGGCCACGACCGCGCCCGCCGGGCCGACCTGGGTGATGGGCGGCAGTTCCGGCCCGGATATGCGGACATCGGCCAGCAGCATGGGCAGGCTGTAGGTCTCGCCCGCGAAGCCCACATCCAGCAGTTCGCGCACGGTGCTGTGGGCGCCGTCGGCGCCGATGACGTACCTGGTCGGCAGTTCGGCGCCGTCCCGCAGCGTGAGCCGTACGGAATCGGCGTTCTGGGAGAGGCCGGTGACCTCGGCGTTCCTGACGATCCGCACGCCGAGCTCGGCGGCGCGCTCGCGCAGCACCTCCTCGGTGCCGCTCTGCGGCACGATCAGCAACATCGGGTAGCGCGTGTCGAGCCGCTCGAAGTCGACGCGGGAGGCGTACGCGGGATGCACCGTGCCGAGCGGGTTGCCCCGCGCGACCAGCTCGTCTCCCAGGCCCCGGGCGTCGAGCAGTTCCAGCGCGCGGGCGTGCAGGCCGAACGCCCGGGTGACGCCGGCCTCACCGTTCCGCTTGTCGACGATCCTGCAGCGTACGCCAGCCAGAGCCAGCTCGCAGGCGGCCATGAGCCCGGTCGGGCCCGCGCCCACGATGACGACGTCGTCCATGAGACTCCTCAGGTTCGCTACATATGTATCGCTACATTTATAGCGCATATAGGAGGAGCATGCACTGCTGGGCTTTTGGTCGTACCTGTGCAGCTCTGAGCCGGATAAGGTGAATGCCGGATATCGGGAGGGGCGATGCAGTGAGTCGCAGACGTGCCACGCTGGCCACCGTTGCCGCCGCGGCCGGTGTGTCGGTGGCGACCGTGTCCAAGGTGCTCAACGGCCGCAGCGACGTCGCACCGGCCACCCGGGCTCTGGTGCGGGACCTGCTGCACGAGCACGGGTACGTCCCTCCGCGCCGCGGCCCGGCCCAGCCCGCCACGGTCGAGGTGCGGGCGGACGAGCTCGGCTCCTACGAGTCCGAGATCATGAAGGGCACGATCGAGGCGGGCGCCGCGGTGGGCGTGTCGGTCGTCGTCACCAAAAGGAACGCCGGGCCCCTCGACGTGACCGCCGGGCACCGGGCTCTGATCTCCCTGTTCGAGGAGCCGCCCCCGGCGCAGCTCGCCGCCCTGACACGGGCCGGCCTGCCGGTCGTCGTGGTGGACCCGCTCTACCTGCCGAGCGCCCTGGTGACCAGCGTCGGCCCCACCAACTTCGCCGGCGGCATGTCCGCCACCCAGCACCTGCTGAGCCTCGGCCACCGCCGCATCGCCTATCTCGGCGGCCCCGCCACCGCGGCCTCCAACCAGGCCCGCATGCACGGCTACCGCGCCGCCATGGAGGCCGCGGATGTGCCCGTCCTGCCGGGGTACGTGGTCACCCCCGGCTACTGCTACCGCGACGGCGTGCAGGGCGGCGCCGCCCTGCTCGGCCTCTCCCCCGCGCCGACGGCCGTCTTCGCCGCCTGCGACGAGGCCGCCCTCGGCGCCATCCACGCCGCCAGGGCCCGTGGCCTGCGCGTCCCCGAGGACCTCAGCGTCGTCGGCTTCGACGACACGGAGGTCGCCTACATGTCCTCACCCCAGCTGACCACCGTACGCCAGCCGCTGCGTGAGATGGGGGGCGTCGCCCTGCGCACGGCCCTGCGCCTGGCCGCCGGCGAGGAGATCGACTCCCCTCACGTCGAGCTGGCCACCGAGCTGGTCGTGCGCGAATCGAGCATGGCCGCCCGAAAAGGTTCGGCGCCCGGTCACCCGGACCGCTCCGCCAACCGGTAGTACACCGTGAGACGGAATGGTCCGGGAGGATGTGATGGCGGATGGGTTCGCCGAATATGTCGGCCAGCGACACGAGCGGTTGTGCCGGACGGCGTACCTGCTGACCCGCGACTGGCAGGCCGCCGAGGACCTCGTGCAGACGGCCCTGGTCAAGGCGTGGACCGCGTGGCGCAGGATCGGGGCCGACCCCGACCCGTACGTGTACCGGATCCTCGTCAACACGCACGCCTCCTGGTGGCGGCGGCGCTGGCGCGGTGAGGTGCCGACCGAGGCGCTGCCCGAGCGCCCGGCCGGGCCGGACCTGGAGACGGGGATCGCGCGGCGCTCGGACCTCTGGGCGGCGGTCGGCACGCTGCCGCCCCGGCAGCGCGCGGCGCTCGTGCTGCGTTACTTCGACGATCTCACCCCGCAGCAGGTGGCCGACGTACTCGGATGTTCGGTCGGGAGCGTGAAGAAACAACTGAGCAGGGCGCTGGCGCGGCTGCGGGTGGATCCCGCGCTGCACGATCTGAAGCCGGAGGTGCTCCGATGAGCCAGTACACCGAGGACGACCTGCGTGCCGTGTTCACTGAGAACAGCGTGCGCGGGGCCGGGTCGCCGCCCCGGCTGAACGAGATCAGGCAGCGGGGGGCCAGGACGCGCCTGCGCCGGCGGATGGCGACGGGGGCGGCCGTGGCGGCGCTGGCGGGGGCCACCGCGACGGTCGTGCCGCTGACCGGAGCCGTGACGCCGTGGTGGAGCGAACCGGCCGCGGACGTCACGGCCTCCTTCGCGCCGGGCGTCGAGCTGCCCCGGACGCTGGGGACCAGGCACGGGCCCGTGTCGCTGATCTCGGGTCAGACCTACCGGTCCGTCGGCGAGCGGGTACGGATCACGTTCCGCCCGACCAGCGTTTATACCGGGATCGCGCTCCGGTGCGCGGACCCGGAGGCGTGGATCCTCGTCCGCGACCCGAAGGGCGAGTGGAACGACCTCACCCCGTGCGTACGCCTGGGTCAGGGCCTGCAGGTCCAGTACGACGAGAGGTCGGTGACACCTGACTGGCTGCGGGCACCGCAGAGCGTGGAGGTCTGGGTGTTCCCCGCCGACGCGCCGATCGGTTCGCCCACGTCGGCGGACAAGTGTGCCCTGGCCGACCGTCGGGCGGGCTCGTGCGACGGGCCGTGGGACCGCGAGGCGATCACCGCGATGCCGGAGCGGCTCGCGGCCGAGACCGGCCCCCGGCGGGGGCTCTGGTCGATCGGGATCTACGACGCGGACCCGCGCCCCGGCTCGTGAACGCCGGCGGCGCCGTCCCCGCGCAGCGCCGCCGCCGCGCGAACCGCGGCGCGGCGGATGCCCGCGTACCCGGTGCAGCGGCAGAGATTGGAGGCGAGCACCTCCTCCAGCCGCCGCTCGTCGTGGTCCAGGTTAGGCTCCTCGGCCAGCGCCCCGGCCAGCAGCATGAGGAACCCCGGCGTGCAGAACCCGCACTGCAGGGCGTGCTCGGCGGCGAACGCCTCCTGCAGCGGATGCGGCCCGTCCTCGCCCGCGAGGCCCTCGACCGTACGGATGTCGGCGCCGCCCGCCTGCACGGCCAGGACCAGGCAGGAACGTACGGCGGTGCCGTCGACCAGCACGGTGCACGAGCCGCAGACCCCGTGCTCGCAGCCGAGCGTCGTCCCGGTCAGCCCGAGCCGGTCGCGCAGCATGTCGGCGAGGCTGGTGCGCGGCTCGACGTCGAGCCGGTGGGCGCCGCCGTTGACGGTGAACTCGACGTTCATGGTGCTCCCGCGGTCTCGACGGCTCGGGTGAGGCAGCGCCGTACCAGGGTGGCCAGCGCGTGCCTGCGGTAGGCGGCCGGCGCGTGCGGCTCGTCGGGCGGGTCGGCCTCGGCGGCGGCCCGTGCCGCGGCCTGCGCGAGCAGGTCCGGCTGCGGCGGCTCCCCGGTGATGAGCCGTTCGGCCTCGACGGCGCGCAAGGGGACGTCGGCGGCGTTGGCCAGCCCGATGCGCGCCCAGTCGACGCGGTCCTCGGAGACGCGCAGCATGACGAGGGCGGCGGCGAGCGCGAAGCTGCCGTGCGTCCGGCGGTGCTCGGCGAACGCCGCGACGGCCCCGGCCGGCGGGCGCGGCAGCCGTACGCCGGTGACCAGTTCCTCCGGCAGGCAGGCGGTGGTGAACGGGCCGCGGAACCAGGAGGCGGCGGGCACCGTACGCGGGCCGGACGGGCCGTCCAGCTCGATCCCCGCGTCGAGGGCCATGGCCAGCGCGCACCACTCCGACGCCGGATGCGCCCAGGCCAGGCTGCCGGCGAAGGTGCCACGCGCACGGACGGGCGGATGGGCGACGTACGGCGCGACCTGGCGGAACAGGCCGGCCAGCGGGTCGTCGAAGCGGGCGCGCTCCAGCTGGGCGTGCCGGACGAGCGCGCCGACGTGCACGGAACCGTCTTCGACCGTGACGTCCGACAACCCGGGGACGCGGTTGACGTCGACCACGAGGGCCGGGCGCGCGGTCCGGTAGCGCAGCTCGATGAGCAGGCTCTGCCCTCCCGCGAGCACGCGGCTGTGCGGCCCGCGCTCGGCCAGCACGGCCACTGCCTCCGGCACGGAAACGGGCGCTACGTAGTCGAATTGCGGCGGTTTCATGTCCCTCATCCCGGGCATCCGATACCCACGTTGGTACCGAACGCGGGGGTGTCCAAACATTGCGGTACATCGGGATGCCGCTCGCTCGGCGCGAGGACCACGACCTGCTCACCGGGCGTGCCCGCCGGGTCGCCGACCTGGACCTGTCCGGCACCCTGGAGCTGGCCTTCACCCGCAGCCCGGTGCCGCACGCGGTGGTCCGCGGCGTCGACGTCGCCGCCGCGCTGAAGGAGGAAGGGGTCGCCGGGGCGTGGTCCGCCGCCGACCTGCCCTACCTCGCCGCCCGCGCCCTGCCCGGCGCCGAGGAGTCGCCGCCGTGGCCGCTGCTCGCCACCGGGCGCGTCCGCTACCCGGGCGAGGCGCTGGCCGTGACCGCCGCGGCCACGCGCGCCCAGGCCGAGGACGCCGCGGAGGCCGTACGGCTGGACCTCGAACCGCTGCCCGCCGTCTGCGACCCGGTCAGCGCCCAGGCGGCGCCTCCGCTGTTCGACGGGAGCGGCAACGTGCTCGCCGAACACACCTTCGGCGCGCCGGCCGACGACGTGTTCGCCGCCGCGCCCGTGGTCGTCGAGGCCGCCTACCGCGAGCAGTTGCTGCTGCCCACGTCCCTGGAGCCGAGGGCCGTCCTGGCCGAGCCAGGCGAGCACGGCGGGCTCACCGTGTGGGTCTCCCACCAGGCCCAGCACCGCCTGCGCGACTCGCTCGCCGAGCTGCTCGGCCTGGAGAGGGAGCGGATCAGGGTCATCGTCCCGGCCACCGGCGGCGCGTTCGGCGCCAAGAGCCAGACCTACCCCGAGTACGTCGTCGCCGCCCTGCTCGCGATCCGGCTCGGCCGGCCCGTGCGCTGGTGCGAGGACCGCGCCGAGGCCATGCTGGCCGGCCCGCGCGGCCGCGGCCAGGACCAGCGCGTACGGCTCGCGGCCGACGCCGACGGCACCTTCCTCGCCTACGAGCTGCTGATCGACGCCGGTGTCGGCGCCTACCCGCACACCGGGGCGTTCGTCCCCATGATGACGGGGGCGATGAGCACCGGCGCCTACCGTACGCCGCGGGTGCACACGCGGGTCCGGTGCGTGGCCACCACCTCCGCCCCGACCGCGTCCTACCGCGGCGCGGGCCGCCCCGAGGCCGCGTACGCGCTCGAACGCACCGTGGACCGGCTCGCCAGGCGGCTCGGCATGGACCCCGCCGAGCTGCGCCGCCGCAACTTCATCCGCCCCGGCCAGTTCCCCTACCTCACGCCGACAGGACGCACCTACGACTCGGGCGACTACGCCGCCACGCTGGAGCGGGCCCTGGCCGCCGCCGGCTACGACGACGTCCGCGCCGAGCAGGCCAGGCGCCGCCAGGAGGGCGGAGCGCCGATCGGCGTGGGCATCGCCACGTTCGTCGAGCGCTCGGGAGGGCCGCCGGACAGCGAGGAGTTCGGCAGCGTGGAGGCGTGCGCGGACGGCACGTTCATCGCCCGCGTCGGGTCCACGTCCACCGGGCAGGGCCACTTGACCGCGTTCGCGCAGGTCGTGGCCTCGGTGCTGGACGTGGACGTCGATCTGGTCCGCGTCGTGGAAGGCGACACCGGCGAGGTGCCCCACGGGTTCGCCACCTTCGGCAGCCGTTCCATGCAGGTGGGCGGGGCGGCGCTGTGGCGGGCCGCCGAGTCGCTGGTCGCCGCCGCGCGCCGCCGGTGCGCGGGCCTGCTCGGCCTGCAGGAGGACGACGTCACCTACGCGCGGGGCCGGATGCTGGCCGGTGAGCCGCCCGGCCCGGGAACGGGGGGCGAGCTGGGCGCCGGCGTCGACGCGGGACCGATCACCGGGCTCGCGCTCGGCGAGCTGGTCGCCCGTACCGGGCCGCTGCGCGCCGACGAGATCCTCACCCCGCCGCAGGCCTTCCCGTACGGCGCGCACGTGGCCGTCGTCGAGATCGACCCGGACCTCGGGACGGTCGGCGTGCTGAAACTGGTCGCCGCGGACGACTACGGGGTGGTCGTCAACCCCATGATCGTCGACGGCCAGGGCCACGGCTCGATCGCCCAGGGCCTCGGGCAGGCGCTGCACGAGCAGGCGGTCATCGGCGCCGACGGCATGCCGTACGCGCGCACCCTGCTGGACTACCTGCTGCCCACCGCCGCCGACATGCCGCCGGTCACCCTGCTGGAGACCGTCACGCCCAACCCCAACACGCCGCTGGGGGCCAAGGGCGCGGGCGAGGCCGGCTGCATCGGCATCCCGCCCGCCGTGGTCAACGCCGTGTGCGACGCCCTCGACGTCGAGCACATCGACATGCCGCTGACCCCGGCAGCGGTGTGGGCGGCGGCCGCCGCGCGGCACGGCTCGACGGCGTGAGCGCATGAGGGCGGCGCCCCCGGGGAACGGAGCAGGCTGACAGGCCGCGTGAGGGGGCTTCGGATGGCGAACTGCCTGGTCACAGGGGCGACCGGCTACATCGGGGGACGCCTGGTCCCCCAGCTGCTCGCCGCCGGTCACGACGTCCGGTGCATGGTGCGCTCGGCGGCCAGGCTGCGCGACCTGCCGTGGTCCGGCCGGACCGAGGTCGCCGAGGCGGACGCCACCGACCCCGAACAGACGTACCGGGCGCTGCGCGGTATCGAGGTCGCGTACTACCTGATCCACGCGATGGGCACGTCCGGCCGGTTCGCCGAGCAGGACCGCCTGGCCGCGGGCACGTTCGCGGCGGCGGCCGGGCGGGCGGGCGTGCGGCGCGTCGTCTACCTCGGCGGGCTGGCCGCCGACGAGCCGCTCTCCCCGCACATGACCTCGCGCGCCGAGGTGGGCGAGATCTTCCTGCGGTCGGACGTGCCCGCCGTGGTGCTGCGCGCCGCCGTCATCATCGGCTCCGGCTCGGCGTCGTTCGAGATGCTGCGCCACCTCACCGAACGGCTGCCCGTCATGACCACGCCGCGCTGGGTGCGCACGCCCACGCAGCCCATCGCCATCCGTGACGTGCTGCACTACCTCGTGGCCTGGGCGGCCGTCCCCGGCGAGGTGAACCGGTCGTTCGACATCGGCGGTCCCGACGTGCTCACCTACGCCGACATGATGCACGGGTACGCCTCCGTGGCAGGGCTGCCGTCCCGGGTGATCGTCCCGGTGCCGGTGCTCACCCCCAAGCTGTCCAGCCACTGGGTCGGGCTGGTCACGCCGGTGCCCGCGGGCATCGCGCGCCCGCTGGTCGAGTCCGTACGCACCGAGGCCGTCTGCCGCGAGCACGACGTCGCTCGGTACGTACCCGATCCCGAGGGCGGGCTGACCGGCTTCCGCCAGGCCGTCTCCCTGGCGCTGCAGAAGATCAAGGAGGCCGACGTGGCGACCCGCTGGTCGTCGGCGTCCACGCCGGGCGCGCCGAGTGATCCTCTGCCCACCGACCCCGGCTGGACCGGCGGCAGCCTCTACGTCGACCGTCGCGCCAGACCCGTGGACGCCGGCCCCGAGACGTTGTGGCGGGTCATCGAGGCCGTCGGCGGCGAGAACGGCTGGTACTCCCTGCCCGTCGCCTGGCAGGTGCGCGGCCTGCTCGACCGGCTCTTCGGCGGCGTGGGGCTGCGGCGCGGGCGGCGCGACCCGGTCCGGCTGCGGGTGGGCGACGCGGTCGACTTCTGGCGGGTGGAGGAGGTGCTGCCCGGCCGGCTGCTGCGCCTGCGCGCCGAGATGCGCCTGCCCGGCCTGGCCTGGCTGGAGCTCGGGGTACGCGAGGAGGGCGGGCGCACGTACTACACCCAGCGGGCGATCTTCCATCCGCGCGGGCTGCTCGGCCACCTCTACTGGTGGGGCATCTCACCGTTCCACGGGCTGATCTTCGGGCGGATCCCGGTGAACATCGCCGCCGCGGCGGCCCGGTCGCAACGGCGGGCTTCGACCGCCGCCTGAGTCCCGCGCCGCCCTCGTGCCGCTCGCAATCGCGATCCTGACGTACTCATGGGCGCGTACGTGCGCGACGACATCCAGGACTTCGTACGCTGCCGCCCGGCCGTCCTGTCATGATCGGACGCTGGCGGAAGGCGACCTGAAGCGGATCGTAAGGTGTCTCCTCCAGGATGAAGGTCATGGCAGGAGGACGCGCCGAGCGGCTCCCGTCCACGACCGGCACACCACGTACTGGCAGCAGGAGGAACCCGTAATGCGCAAGATCATCTGCTCGACCTACATCTCCCTCGACGGCGTCATCGAGGACCCGGCGTGGACGATGCCGTACTTCGACGACGAGGCCTCCGCGTTCGCCGGCGAGCAGACGGACTCGGCCGACGCGCTGCTGATGGGACGCCGCACGTACGAGGGCTTCGCCGCCTCCTGGCCCCACCAGGACGAGAGCGACCCGAGCACCGGCGCGGCCTACTTCAACAACGTCAAGAAGTACGTCGCCTCCACCACCCTGACCGACCCGGAGTGGAAGAACAGCGAGGTGCTGCAGGGCGACCTCGTCGAGGCCGTCACCCGGCTCAAGGCCCAGCAGGGCAGGAACATCCTGATGTACGGCTACGGCGCCGTCACCCACACCCTGGTCAAGGCGGGCCTGGTCGACGAGGTGCGGTTCTGGATCACCCCCGTGTTCGTGGGAGGCCCGAGCATCTCCTCGCCCCTGGACGAGGTCACGACCACGCTCAACCTGGCCGCCACCAAGGTGATGAAGAGCGGCGTCATCATCGCGACGTACACGCCGGCCGCCCAGTAGGCGGTCCCCGGATAATCCGTGGTGCTGCCCGTCGACTGTCTTCTACGTTGTGTCCATGTCGCTGGTCGACCACGCTCAGGTCCTGCAGGCCGAGGCGACGTATCGGCAGGGCGGCCGGCTCTGGACCCCCTCGCCTCTCTCCGCGTCCTGCGGCGGGCCACCCCCTGCCGATCACCAAGGAGTACATCGAGAACCAGAAGCGGCCAGGCTGAGCGCTGAGCCACCCACACAGGCCGACTGTCGGAGCACCGCTCGGGTCTGGGGGCCCTCCCGCGCTGTCGTTTCCTCCCGGGCGCGAACGTAAACGCCCGGGGTTCCACGCCAGATCACGCTGAATACGACGGAGTATTGATCTTGGGGTGGCGCCTGTCAATTCTCCGCAGGGAAGCGGACACGACGCGGAAATCACCGCGGCCGGCGGATCGCGGAGCCTGACGACCGCCACCTGCCTTTCCCGGTGGCGCATCAGTCCGCCGTATGTCCCCTTGATGCCCTGTTCGCGTCGTGTGCCCGTGCCGACAATCCAGGTACGGAATCGCGAGGAGGCGACATGGTCTTTCCCCGGACGGGATGGAAGAAGGCAAGTGTCCTGCTGAGCACGGCCGCCATGCTGGGCGCGGCCGTCTCGGTGCTGACGAGCGGGGCCGCGAGTGCCGGAGCCGGTCAGGCTCGGGTGGCCGCGGCTTTCGCGGTCGACTGCGGAGACGGCCCTTACAGCGGTGGCTACTATTTCGACTCCTCCTACAACAACCCGAACGCGTGTGGCAAATGCCAGACGGAAGGCGCCCGGCTGGAGGCCACCGGAAACTGGCGCGCCTACTGCAAGAAGCGGTACAACCAGGCCGGCACGCTCACCCGTGTGGACCTGTTCCGCTACTGCCTGGCCTGCCGCGGCGACGAAGCGGCCCGCGTCATGTGAGCGCCGGGCACGCGGCTTTCCTGCCGTCGCGCCCCATCAGTCGTCATCTTTGGTTGACGAACAGCTATTCGTCAACCTAGGGTGACGACATGGAGTTCGAACGAGAAGCTCTCGCGGTCGCGGTGACCGCCAATCTGCCGGTCATCCTGTGGGGTGCGCCGGGTACCGGCAAGACGTCCGTGGTGACCGCGCTCGGCGCCGCCGCCGGCCTGCCCGTCGAGGTGGTGGTCGGCTCGATCCGCGAGCCCAGCGACTTCTCCGGGCTGCCGGTGCTGCGTGACGGCGGCACCTGGTTCGCGCCGCCGCGATGGGCGGAGCGGCTCGCCGCCGAGGGCGGCGGGCTGCTGTTCCTCGACGAGTTGACGACCGCGCCGCCGGCCGTGCAGGCCGCCATGCTGCGGGTGGTGCTGGAGCGCACGGTCGGCGACCTGGCACTGCCGGGCGAGGTGCGGATCGTGGCCGCCGCCAACCCGCCGGAACAGGCCGCCGACGGCTGGGACCTGTCCGCGCCGTTGGCCAACCGGCTCATCCACCTGGACTGGACGGTCTCGGCCGAGGACATCGCCGAAGGCTTCGCCGGCGGGTTCCCCGTGCCGGAGTTCGACGTGAAGGGCACCGCCGGGCCGGCCGCGGTCGCCGGCGCGCAGGCGCTGGTCGGGGCGTTCCTGCGGGTACGGCCGGACCTCGTGCTGGCGGTGCCCGACAGTCCGGACCGGGCGGGCCGCGGCTGGCCCAGCCCGCGTAGCTGGGAGATGGCCGCGCGGGCGGTCGCCGCGTGCGAGCACATGGGCGCCGGCGAAGCGGTCCTGGCCAAGCTGGTGCTAGGCGCGGTCGGCGAGGCGGCCGGGTTCGAACTGCTCTCCTGGCGCCGCAACCTGGACCTTCCCGACCCGCAGACCCTGCTGAACAACCCCCAGGCCCGCCTGCCGGAGCGCCTCGACCGGCTGCATGCCCTGCTCGCCGCGGTGGTGGCGTACGTGCACGCGGACGGCACAGCCGACACGTGGGAGCGGGCGTGGACGGTGATGGCCCAGGTCGCGCGTACGGCACCGGACGTGGCGGCGGCCTCGGCCCGGTCGCTGGCCCGCTCCCGGCCCGAGGGCGCGTCCCTGCCCGATTCGATGCTCGAACTGGCCCCGGTGCTGCGCTCGGCGGGGCTCATGCGATGAGCGCCGACGGCCCCCGCGCTCCCGCCCACGAAGAGAAGGTGCGTGCCAGGATCGCCGCCGCGCGTCTGTGGGCGGCGCACCAGGCGCCTTACCTCGCCTCCGCCGTCTTCGCCCTCAAACCGGTCATTCTGGAACCGGCCCTGTACGAGGACACCGGCGTGCCCGTCGCCGACCCCGAGTTCCGCGCCTTCCCCGCCGACACCCGGTGGAACCTGTACGTGGAACCGGGCACCGCGCTGGTGACCCCGGTCGAGGAGGTCGGCTGGTGGATGCTGCACCAGGTGGGTCATCTGGTGCGCGGCCACGCGGCCCGCTCGCCGGTGCGGCCGCAGTCGGGCCATGAGGTGAGCCACGCCGTCGGGGCGGCCCGCGACGAGGAGGCCCACCGCTGGAACCAGGCCGCCGACGCCGAGATCAACGACGACCTGGAGGCGGAGGACCTGCACGGCCCGGCGGGCGTGGTGTCGCCGGCCGGGCTGGGCCTTCCGGCCAACCGCACCGCTGAGGCGTACGTGCCGATGCTCGACGTGCTGGCCCAGGCCATGGGCCGGGGCGGGCGGGCACTGGCCGGGGCGATCGACTGCGGCAGCGCCGTGGACGGGCAGGAGCGCGCGTACGAGGACGGCGGCTCCGGCGACGGGCTCGCCGGGCTCGACCGGGAACTGCTCGAACGCTCCATCGCGGCCGGCATCCAGGACAGGATCAGCGCGCGAAGCGAGGTGCCGTCGGGGTGGCGCCGCTGGGCCGAGGAGCGCCTGCGCCCCTCGGTGAACTGGCGGGCCCGCCTGGGCGCGACCATCCGGCGCGCGGTGAGTGTGGTGGCCGGGCAGGTCGACTTCAGCTATCGCCGCACGTCGCGCCGCGCCGGCGCGCACACCGGCATCGTGCTCCCGTCGATGGTGCGCGCGGTCCCGGACACCGTACTGGTGATCGACACCTCCGGCAGCGTTACCGACGACGTGCTGAGCCGGCTGCTCGCCGAGGTGGCCGGGATCATCGAGGGCGTGGCCGGCCCGGACCGGCGGTTGCGGGCGCTCTGCTGCGACGTCCGCCCGCACCCGGTCCAGGTGGTGCGCCGGGCGAGCGACATCGAACTCGTCGGTGGCGGCGGCACCGACATGGGGGCCGGCATCGCCGCGGCGATGGCCCTGCGGCCCCGGCCCGACCTGGTCATCGTGCTGACCGACGGCGAGACGCCGTGGCCCGGGCAGCGTCCCGCGGCACATGTGGTGGCCTGCCTGATCGGCGACGGCGGGCACGCGCCCGAGTGGGCGTCCGTGGCGCGCGTCCCGGCGGACCCGCCGCGGCGGACGCCGGCGAAAGGAGAGTCATGACGACGGGCTACGCCGACGAACCGAGCCCCGAGCCGCTGCACGAGTGGCGGGAACGCGGTTTCACCGTCGCCGAGGCCCGGCAGTGGACCGAGCACGGCTTCTCGATCGACGATGCCGAGCGATGGCGTAAGGCCGGCGTCTACACCGCCGGCGACGCGCGACCGTGGCGTACCGCCGGGGCCACCCCGTACACCGTGGACCTGTGGCTACGGGCCGGCATGACCCCGCGGGAGGCGGTGCGGTGGCGCGAGCTGGGCTACTCCCCCCAGAAGGCGGCCGACCGGCACCTCGCCGGGGAACGTCCGCACCCGCGGAGCCTGCTGTGGCGGTTGCTGCACCGGGGCGGGAAGCCGGGCGAGGCGTTCGCCGACGAGGAACGCTCCGGCATCCTGCGCCGGCTGCTGAGGGCCGGCGTCCCGGCCGGCCGGGCCCGCGCCTACGTCGAGGCGGGCTGGACCGGCACTGCGGTGGAGTGGGCCGAACGCGGCATCGAGCCGGGACAGGCGCGGGTCTTCGACGCGCTCGGACTGTCCCCCCGTGAGGCCGAACGGGTGCTCGGCTCGGGGCAGGACGCTATTTCCCTGATGACCGAGTTCTGGCGTGCCGGGGTGCCGATCGACGAGGTGGCGGCCTGGCGCGCGGCCGGATTCACCGCCCAGGAGGCGGCCCGGATGCGGGCCGAGGGCACCGACGTCGAGCAGGCCAAGGTGCTGCGTGCCTTGACCGGGGGCGATGACGGCTGATCCTTGCGGCGAAAATCCGATTGATCTTCCTCCCGCATTCCCGTACGTTGCCCGGGACCGCGTCGCGAACAGAGGACAGAACCGCGTGACCCCGCCTGCTCTTCAGACCTGACACCTTTTCTCGCTCTCTTTCAGCCGGCCCTCTAGCCGCCGGCTCCGCCGGGCTGCCCGCGTGTGCTCGGTCGTACAGCGCTTGAGGCCGCGCGTAATCGGCCTCGTGTCAGGTCCAGAGAGATCATGTCTTCACAACCTCATATGGTGCTGTCCTGGTTCGTGCGCCGGACCAGGCTGCCTCTGCTGTCGATGCGGTGCGTGGACTGCCGGTCGGAGTCGGCGACCACCGGCGAGGGCGCCTTCCGGGTCAACGCCAACGGCAAACTGCTGGACGTGTGGCTGCTGGTTCGCTGCGTGTCCTGCGACCGCACGAGCAAGCTCACCGTGCACGAGCGGGCGCCGGTCAGAACCTTCGACCCGGCCGAGCTCGACCGCTACCACACCAACGATCCGGACGTGGTGGCGTCCAGGCTGCTGGATCCGCTGCTCGCCCGGCGCAACCGCTGCACCCTCGACTGGGAGGGCGCCTGGCGGCTGCACACCCCGCAGGAACGGCTCGACGAGGCGTGGCCGGTCCAGGTGGAGGTCGTCTTCGACGATCCTGTGCCGGTGCGCCCTGAGCGGCTCATCGCGCAGGGGCTCGGCCTCAGCAGGAACGAGGTGCTGCGCCGGGTCAAGTGCGACATTCCGCTGCGCCGGACGACGAGTGCCGGGTTCACCTTCACCCTGATGCCAGGGACGACACCGGAGGCGTAGCCGCCGGCCGGCCTGCTCCGCAGGAGGAGGCCGGCCGGTACCAGCCCGTCACTGCCAGAGCATCTCCAGCCCCAGCACGATCGCGCACAACACGGCCACGGACCCGGGAACGGCCACGAACGCCACGTGGATCGGGCTGCTCTCGTCCGGCAGGAAAAGGTCCACCCATCCCAAGGCCAGCGCCCACTTCCTTCGCTGCGGGGCGTGTCTCAGGTGATCTCTTCGTGCCGGAGCCGGGTCAGAGTTGCTGGAGCCTGCGCCGCAGGAAACGTCGTTCGGGGGTGGAGGTGGCGAGTTCGAGGGCGCGGTGGTAGGCGGTCCTGGCTTCGGCGGCGCGGCCGAGCCGCCGGAGGAGCTCGCCTCGGGTGGAGTGGAAGTAGAGGTAGCCGTCCAGGTCGAGCCGGTCGACGGCGTGCAGCGCCGCGGCGGGGTCGCCGGCCTGGGCGACGGCCACGGCGTGGTTGAGCTCGACCACCGGCGAGCCGGTCAGGCCGGCCAGCCGCCGGTACATCGCGGCGACCTGCGGCCAGTCGATGCGCTCGTGGGTCTGCAGCGAGGCGATCACGGCCTGCACGACGTAGGCGCCGCGCCCGCCGAGCGCGAGCGCCCGGTCGAGGACCGCCCGTCCGGCAGTGATCTGGCGCATGTCCCACAGTGACCTGTCCTGGTCGTCGAGCAGGACCAGGTCGTCGCCGGAGAAGCGGGCCCGCCGCCGGGCGTGGTGGATGAGCATCAGCGCGAGCAACCCGTGCACCTCGGGTTGCTCCGGCATGAGCGTGGCGAGGACGTGGCCGAGGCGGATGGCTTCTGCGCCGAGGTCGATCCGGCCGCGGTAGCCCTCGTTGTAGATCAGGTAGATGACGGCGAGCACCGCGTCGACGCGCTCGGACAGCAGGTGGGCGCCGGGGACGGCGAACGGGATCCCGGTCGCCTTGATCTTGTTCTTGGCGCGGGTCAGCCGGCGTTTCATGGTCTCCTCCGAGACCAGGAAGGACCGGGCGATCTCGGCGGTCCGCAGCCCTCCGAGAGTCCGTAACGTGAGCGCCACCTGCCCGTCCAGCGGCAGCGCCGGATGGCAGCAGGTGAAGATCAGTTCAAGCCGTTCGTCCTTGATGCGTGTGTCGTCGAACTCTTCGATGATGGCCTCCTGCACCGGCAGCAGGTGGAGCTTGCCGGCCAGGGTGCGCTCCCGGCGGATGCGGTCGATCGCCCGGTTGCGGGCCGCCGTCACCAGCCATGCGCCTGGATTGTCCGGCACACCCGACGTGGGCCAGCGCTGCGCCGCGATCGCGAACGCCTCCTGAGCGGCTTCCTCCGCACGATCGACGTCACGAAGGAACCCGACCAGGGAGGCCAGCACCCGGCCCCACTGTTCCCTGAACACCTCCTCCAGCACGGTCAGAAGCGCATCACCGGCCTGACCTCCACCGTGCCGCCGAATCTGGCCGCCGGGATGCGGGCCGCCAGCTCGATCGCCTCGTCCAGATCGGCGGCCTCGATCAGGCAGAAGCCTCCGAGCACCTCCTTGGTGTCGGCGAACGGCCCGTCGGTCATCAGCGTGCGGCCTCCGGCCACCCGCACGCAGGTCGCCGTCTCCGCGGATCCCAACTGCGCGGCGCTGACACACCGCTCGTCCTCCGCGAACGCGAAATACTCCGCGTACGCCGCCTCACGCTCCTCGTCCGACAGCGCATCCGCGTAGCCGGGCTCTCCGTAGATCATCAAGGCGTACTGCATCGCTACCTCCGAGGCGACGGGCTCTCACCTGAACGACGAACGAACACCCGCGCAAGGGACACCATTGGCGCATTTTTTCTCATCGCAGCACGAGGAACCGTCATCCGGCGTGGTCGGAACGCGCCGCCGACGCCACGGCGTACGCGGCGCCGCGCCCGTGGGCACGGGCGACGATCGTGCCGGCCTCGACGCGTACCGCGCCCTCGGTGGCCTCGCCCGCCGCGGGGACGGCGGCGGCCGTCGCGAGGACGGCACGATCGTCGAGGACGACGTGCGGGCGGGGCCGGTCGTCCGGCGCGAACACGCGGCGCAGGCATCCGCCCAGGTCACCGATCCTGAGCCGGACGAGCCGCCCCAGCTCGGCCGGATCGTCCGTGATCACGGCCACGGTGACCTGCTCGCCCGGCCGGGCGGCGCGGACGGCCTCCTCGGCGGCGTCGAGCCGGCCGGTGCCGAGGAACGCGATCACACCGTCGCCGTCGAACCCTGACAGCCGTCCGGTGACCAGGTCCGGCAGCTCCGCGGGCGGGTGCCAGGGGTCCTGGGCGCGCTGGGCGTCGGTGACGAAGGGCAGGTGCGGCGGGTCCCACGTGTCGGCGAGGTCGAGGCAGGCCAGGTGCCCGCAGGCGCGTACCACGTCGAACGGGTCGCCGAACCCGGGAGCCGTGCCCGCGAGATGACCGGCGCCGTTCAGCAGCGTGAGGACGAGCTCGGCCAGGCGCACCTGCCTCGTGGGTCCCGGCGCGCGTGACTCCAGGCAGAGCGCGAGCAGGAGTGCTTCCAGTGTGGTGACCTGCGCCAGCGCGGTACGGCCCGGCTCGTCGCCGAACACGCCGTCCAGCGAGCGGGCCTGCAGGCTCCCTCCGGCGGGCGTGTCGCCGGACCACGGCAGCCGTTCGAGCCAGACCCGGGCGAAGTCGGCCGCCGCCTCGTCGAGGCCGGGCGAGGAGGCCGCCTCACCCGCGTGCTCGACGGAGCCGACCAGGACCGCCAGGTAGAGGGCGCGCTTGCTGGGGAAGTTGGAGTAGACCGCGCCACGGGTCAGCTCGGCCCGCTCCGCGATCCGGTCGACCTTGGCCTCCGCGTATCCGTGCTCGGCGAACTCGTCCCTCGCCGCGGCCAGCACGGCGGCGCGCGTGCGCTCCTGCTGCTGCGCCCGGGTCAGCCTGGCCATCGGGAGCCCTCTGCTCGCGTCATGCGGCGTAAGATACAACATCGCCCGGCTCGGCCGGCCGGGCGTGGGCGGCGCCGCCTACAGCGGCAGCCCCGACTCCAGGTGTCCGAGCGCCCGGTCGATCTCGGCGGGCCCGTCCAGGCCGGGATCGTGCGCCCACTGCAGCCAGAGCAGGGTCACGACCCCGAACACCGCGCCCACGGCGTTGCGCAGCCGGGGATCGCCGACGTCGCACCCGGCCTTGCCGGCCAGGATCTCGGAGATCTCCCGCAGCACGCCGGTGCTCTTGCGCAGGTTGGCGGCCACCAGTTCGGGCACGGTCGCGGCGAACACCTCCCGCTCGTGCCCCGCGGCGATCTCCTCGGCCGTCATGGCGTCGAAGGCCGTACGGAAGGCGCCCCGCAGCACGGTGACGGGCGGGCCCGGCGGCTGGACATGGAGAGCCTCGATGAGCGGCGGGAACCCATCGAGCGTGACCAGGTCCTCCTTCGTCGGGAAATAACGGAAGAAGGTGGCGGGCGAGACCTCGGCGGCCTCGGCGATCTGATCGATGGTGGTGGCGTTGTAGCCGCGCTCGCGGAAGAGCCTGAACGCCTCGCGCAGGATCGTCTCCCTGGTCCTGGCCTTCTTGCGTTCGCGCAGTCCGCCGTTGCCCATGGCCGCACTGTACTCGGCTCACCTCCATCGGGCGACGTGGCCGGTGGAGGCGCCGCGGCCACCGCTCGGCATTCCGGCGGGCGGCGGGGCCTCGGACCGTGTTCCGCCATGGCGATCACGTACGCGGCCGGCGCCGGCGTGACCGCCAGGCGAAGACGGCGAAGGCGGGCCCGCCGATGAGGGACCATGGTCCCGGCCCTGCCGGTTGGATGAGCAGTCCAGGCTCTCCGAGCGCGATCACCAGCGTCTGGAGGGTGAGGAGCAGCGCGGCGGTCCAGCGACGAATACGCCTACATCGCGCTGCGGGACGGCGCCAGCGGGTTCCTGCTGAAACGCTCCGGCCCCGCCCTACTCGTCGAGGCGGTGCGTTCCGCGATGAACGGCGACACACTCATCAGCCCGCAGATCACCGTCCGGCTCATGGAGCACTTCCGCCGCCGGTACGCGGACAACGGCGAGCCGCGGGACACCCCTCTGACGGAGCGTGAACTGGAGATCGCCCGGCTGGTCGCGCGCGGGTTCAGCAACACCGACATCGCGACGGAGTTGTTCATCTCGATCGGCACGGTGAAGACCCACGTCGCGAGCGTTCAACGGAAGGTGGCCGCCACCAGCCGGGTCGGCATCGCCGCATGGGCATGGGAGAACGGGCACGTCCGGAGAACGGGATGACGGCGGGTGCCGCCGCCGTCATCCCGTTGCCGCCGCTCAGTACGCGATGAACCCGTACAGCGCCAGGTGATCCGACTTCGTGCTGTTCACGGTGTGATCGATGGCCGACGGCTGCACCGCGCCCTTGACGAACAGGTAGTCGATCTTCTTGGTGCCGAAGGTCGGCCGCGCCCCGTACCCGGTCATGCCGAAGCCGCTCAGCGTGGAGGAGGCGATGTTCCTCCGGTTGGCGTCGATGCCGATCACCCGGATCGTCGAGGCGTTCATCAGGCGCGTGGCGTCTGCGCCGACGTGGATGCCGGAACCGGCGACGCCGGTGGTGCCCGCACCGGCGCAGGCGTTCGCGCCGTTCTGCTCGGGCAGGTGCATGGTCGCGGCGAAGACCTTCGTGCCCGTCTCCTTGATCGAGAATCGCGCCGCGATCGCGCTCGTACGCTTCCACTTGTACCGGTTGGCCGTGCCGTCATCGTTGTTCGGCGGCTTGTAGAGCGTGCATCCGGCTCCACCGGCGTACGCGGTGCCGGGCTTCAGCCAGCCCGCGCTCCAGTATTTCGAGACGTCGCCCGCCGCCAGGCTCAACGTTCTGGTGTTGTAGATGATCGCGTTGGTCTGCTTCTTCTTCAGGTTGCCCAGCGACTGCTGGCTGCAGTGGTGGGAGCCGCCCCACTGCTCGGGGTCGTCCCAGGCGACGATCGCCCGGTACGTGCCCGCCGGGTGGCCGAACTTCGCGGCGAGCTGGTCGGCGTACGCCGTCGCCTGTCCCGTGCCGCGGACCTGCTGCACGATCAGCAGGTCCGGAGCCCGTACGCCGGAGGTGCCCGTTCTGCCGTCGTCGTCGACCAGCATCGACGTGAGGTGGTCCGGGCCCGAGATCCTGGTGCACGAACCGTCGGCGTTGTTCCTGACGAGGTTCTCGATGTTGTTGGTGTAGACCCGGAGCACTCGATCCGCAGCGCCCGCGCTCGCTTCGCCCGCCTGCGCGGCCGCGGCCGGTGTGGTGCCCATGACGGCCACGGCGACCGCCACGAACGCTGACGCGCCAGAAGATCGGGAGGTTAATCGCATCCCTGTAGATTAACGACCGATCTTGACGGTGGGGAGTGTCTCACGCGTGCCGCGTCAGATCGCCGAGACCGCGACGCGAGCACGCCGCCGCCGGACCGGGCAGGATCCGAGAAGCGCCGGCTCCCTCCCCACGCCTAACGTAGCGCCATGGACCTCACCGTTCACGCGGGCTCCGCCCACGCACCCGCGTGACACAGGTACGGGACAACCACACGTACGCTCAGGACTGGCCGGACCGCAGCCAGGCGACGCAGACGACAGCCACGACGGCGACCGCGCGAGAAAGGGACACACGATGAGCAGGACCACGAGGGAAGAGCCGCAGTCGCCTGCGCCGCACACCGCCGACACCCACGACGTGATCCGCGTGCACGGCGCGCGCGTCAACAACCTGAAGGACGTCAGCGTCGAGCTGCCGAAGCGCCGGCTGACGGTGTTCACCGGCGTCTCCGGCTCGGGCAAGAGCTCGCTGGTGTTCAGCACGATCGCCGCGGAGTCGCAGCGGCTCATCAACGAGACCTACAGCACGTTCGTGCAGGGCTTCATGCCCTCGCTGGCGCGGCCGGAGGTCGACGTCCTCGACGGGCTCACCACCGCGATCATCGTCGACCAGCAGCGGATGGGCTCCGACCCCCGCTCCACCGTCGGCACCGCCACCGACGCCCACGCGATGCTGCGCATCCTCTACAGCCGCATCGGTGAGCCGCGCATCGGCTCGCCCCAGGCCTTCTCCTTCAACGTCCCCACGGTCAGGGCGAGCGGCGCCATCACCGTCGAACGCGGCAACAACCGCAAGGCCGAGAAGGCCACCTTCACCCGCATCGGCGGCATGTGCGGGCGCTGCGAGGGCCGCGGCACGGTCACCGACCTCGACCTCACCCAGCTCTACGACGACTCCAAGTCGCTGTCGGAAGGCGCGTTCACCATCCCGGGCTGGAAGTCCGACAGCTTCTGGACCGTACGCGTCTACGCCGAGTCCGGCTTCGTCGACCCGAACAAGCCGATCCGCGAGTACACCAAGAAGGAAATGCAGGACTTCCTGTACAGGGATCCGGTCAAGATCAAGGTCGACGGCGTCAACCTCACCTACGAGGGCCTGATCCCGAAGATCCAGAAGTCGTTCCTGTCGAAGGACCGGGAGGCGATGCAGCCGCACATCCGGGCGTTCGTGGACCGCGCGGTCACCTTCACCATCTGCCCCGAGTGTGACGGCACCCGGCTCAGCGAGGAGGCCCGCTCCTCGCGGATCAAGGGCGTCAACATCGCCGAAGTCTGCGCGATGCAGATCAGCGACCTGGCCGAGTGGATCCGCGGCCTCGACGAGCCGTCGGTCGCGCCGCTGCTGGCCAAGCTGCTGCACACCCTCGAGTCGTTCGTGGAGATCGGGCTGGGCTACCTCTCGCTCGAACGGCCCGCGGGCACGCTGTCGGGCGGCGAGGCGCAGCGCGTCAAGATGATCCGCCACCTCGGCTCCGCGCTCACCGACGTCACCTACGTCTTCGACGAGCCCACGATCGGCCTGCACCCCCACGACATCCAGCGCATGAACAACCTGCTGCTGCGGCTGCGCGACAAGGGCAACACGGTGCTGGTCGTCGAGCACAAGCCGGAGACGATCGCGATCGCCGAGCACGTCGTCGACCTCGGCCCCGGCGCGGGCACCGCGGGCGGCACCATCTGCTACGAGGGCACCGTCGACGGTCTGCGGGCCAGCGGCACCATCACCGGCCGCCACCTCGACGACCGCGCCCAGCTGAAGGAGTCCGTACGCACGCCCAAGGGCAAGGTGGAGATCCGCGGCGCCGACCGCCACAACCTGCAGGACGTCGACGTCGACATCCCGCTCGGCGTGCTCTGCGTGGTCACCGGCGTCGCGGGCTCAGGCAAGAGCTCGTTGATCCACGGTTCCATCCCCGCCTCCGCGGGCGCCGTCTCCGTCGACCAGTCCCCCATCCGCGGCTCGCGGCGCAGCAACCCGGCGACCTACACCGGGCTGCTCGACCCGATCCGCAAGGCGTTCGCCAAGGCCAACGGCGTCAAGCCGGCGCTGTTCAGCGCCAACTCCGAAGGCGCCTGCCCCACCTGCAACGGCGCCGGCGTCCTCTACACCGACCTCGGCATGATGTCCGGCGTCACCACCACGTGCGAGGAGTGCGAGGGCAGGAGGTTCGACGCGTCGGTGCTGGAATACCGCCTCGGCGGGCGCGACATCAGCGAGGTGCTGGCGATGCCGGTGACCGAGGCCGCGGAGTTCTTCGGCGCCGGCGAGGCCCGCACGCCCGCCGCGCACACCATCCTCGGCCGGCTCGCCGACGTCGGGCTCGGCTACCTCAGCCTCGGCCAGCCGCTCACCACGCTGTCCGGCGGCGAGCGGCAGCGGCTCAAGCTGGCCACCCACATGGCGGACAAGGGCGGCGTCTACATCCTCGACGAGCCCACCACCGGCCTGCACCTCGCCGACGTCGAGCAGCTGCTGGCCCTGCTCGACCGGCTCGTCGACTCCGGCAAGTCGGTCATCGTCATCGAGCACCACCAGGCGGTCATGGCGCACGCCGACTGGATCATCGACCTCGGACCCGGCGCCGGGCACGACGGCGGCCGGATCGTCTTCGAGGGCACCCCTGCCGACCTCGTCGCCGCCCGTTCCACCCTCACGGGCGAGCATCTCGCGGCGTACGTCGGCGTGTGATCGCCGCTCACGTGCTCCCTTCGGGCCGGCCGGGGCGCCGCAGCAGCCGGTCGGCCTGGCCGAGCACCCGTTCCAGGTAGGCGCGGGTGGCGTCGGGGTCGCCGGGCGCGTCGGGGTCGATGAGCATGCGGTACATCGCCGCGCCCACCACCATGTCGATCACGGCGTCGAGGTCGGCGTCGGCGTCCACCCGGCCGTCGCGGCGGGCCCGCTCCAGCACGGCGTGGATCAGCCGGCGGCGTGGCTCGACGTACTGCTCGCGGTAGGTGGCCAGCAGCGACGGCTGGGTGACGCTGGAGCCGATGAGCTGGGCGAGGATCGCCCGGAAACGGGCGTCGCCGAAGGTGCGTACCCAGGAGTCCATGAGCCGCTCGTCGCCCGGCGGCGCCGCGGCGTCCGCCCCGGCCCAGAGGTCGGCCTCGGGGGCGAGCGTACGGGCCCGCTCGATCGCCTGCGTGAGCAGTTCCTCCTTCGACGACCAGCGCCGGTAGACGGTCACCTTGGCCACGCCGGCGCGCTTGGCGATCTGCTCGACGTTCGCGCCTTCCAGGCCGCGCTCCACGAACAACTCCAGCGCCGCCTTCATGATCGCCTCGTCGGCCTCGGGGTCGCGCGGTCTGCCCCGTGTGCGCCGGGTGGAGGTCATCGGAACTCCACCCGGCCTCGTGCCGTGCCGGCCGCCGGCGGTACGAAGTGCGGTGCGTGCCCGGGACGCAGCCGCCAGCCGGAGGTGAGGACGGTGTCCATGTGGGCGCGCATCGCCCGCAGCCCCTCCTCGCCGGGCGTGCCGTCGGCGAAGGCGGAGGCGACCAGCTCGGACTGGTAGCGGGTGTTGTCGTGGGCGAACAGCGGCACGACGCCGGGGTCGGAGGCCAGCAGTTCCTGGATGCGCCGGGCCGCCTCGATCTGGCGGACCGTGTCGGCCCCGCCGATGGTCATCTGGCGGACCTGGTCCACGGCCAGGTGGGGCAGCGTGTAGAGGGTGTCGCCCATGAACAGCACGCTGCCTGTGTCCAGGCGCAGCAGCACGCACATGTGGCCGGGCGAGTGGCCGGGGGTGGGCAGCAGGATGACGCTGCCGTCGCCGAAGTGGTCCTGGCTGGCCGGGAAGGCTCCGAAGGCGCCGGAGTCGAAGGCGGGGAAGGACAGGTTGTCCTTGACCCGGTCGAAGGAGTACGGATACAGCACGCCGTGCTCCCAGTCACGGCGGTCCATCACCACCGTCGCCCGGGGCAGGTGGCGCAGCCCTCCGGCGTGGTCGTCGTGGACGTGGGTGAGGAACACGGTGGTGATCTCCTCGGGGTCGTAGCCGAGCCGGGCCAGCCGTACGCGCAGGTCCTGCTCGGGGGTCATCAGGTATTCGTCGCGCTCGGTCAGCAGGCGCGAGGTCATGCCGTAGTACCCGTCATGATCCCAGGCCTGCTCGCTGTTGACGCCGGTGTCGACCAGGAGGAGCCCGTGCCGGGGATGGTCGATGAGGTAGGCGTGGACGGGCACCGCGATCTGCGCCTTGTCCACCAGGGTGCGCACGTAGCCGTTGAGCCCTTCCCAGCCGTCCAGCCCGCCGTAGAACTGGCCGTAGGTGACGATGGTGTCGCCGGTGTGGATCGGGAACACCCGCACCGCGCCGTCGGCGACCCGCTTCCGCGCGCCCGCGGCGCGTACGGCCGCCTGTCTCCGGCGCTCGCGCCCGGCGAGCAGCTCGCGGCGCCGACGTTCCACCTGGCCGACCGACAGCCCGCTCGCCACGCCCAGCACCAGGCCGGCGCCGCCCAGGAGGAAGGCCCGCCTGGTCCGGCGGGCGCCCTGGCCGCCCGGCGTACGGCGTCCGCGCAGGAGGGCGGCCGCCGCCCATGCCAGGCAGGCCACGGCGGCGAGGGCCAGCAGCACGGGCAGGTCCGTGACGTAGTAGACGACCGCGAGGTAGAGCCCGAGCGTGCCGAGGCCGGCCGGGATTCCGGCGTACGCCGCCACCCGGCGCCGGGTGGAGAGCCGGCCGAGCACACCGGGCCACAACATCCCGGCCACGAAGACGCCCAGCACCAGCCCGTACGCCACGAGCAGCGGAACGGGCACGCTCTTCAGCCGCAGGATGACGAGCCAGACCGCGCCGGCCGCGAGAGCGGAAACGAGTAACCCGATCTTGCCCAGGAGCTTCAGCATCCCGGCCACCCCATTTCGTAAACGCATACGGTTGCGTTTACATATTAGCCCCGCGAGCCGGCGGGCGGCGAAGGTGCCAGATGATCGCCGCTGGAGTGTCGCGGTAGGCCAGCGCGGCCGCCTCGGGACACCACTGCTGGGCGAGCGGGCCGCCGTGGCCGCCCGGCAGCTCGCCCCACCTGGGTTCGTGGCAGGCCACGATCTCCAGCCCGGCCTCCAGGATCGCGGCGACGTAGTCGCCGGCGAGGAAGCGACCGGCCGGCATCGCCCGCAGGCCGCCGTCCGGCCCGGCCACCTTGGCCACGCCGCCCAGGTAGAGCGAGAGCACGTGGATGTCCGACACCACGAGGTGGCCGCCCGGCCTGACCACCCTGGCGAACTCGCGCAGCGCAGGCCCAAGAGCCGGCTGGTGGGTCAGCGCCAGTCCGCAGACCACCAGGTCGAAGCTCGCCGCCTCGACCGGCAGGTCGTGCAGGTCCGCCTCGTGGAACGTGCCGTCCGGGGTCTTGGCCCAGGCCAGGGCGAGCATCTCCGCCGACGAGTCCACACCGACGACCTCGTGCCCGAGCCCGGCGAGATACGCGGCGTACCTTCCCGTGCCGCATGCGGCGTCCAGGGCCCGGCCAGGGGGCAGCGCGGCGATGATGCGCCGGACCTGCGGCTCCTCCACCGCGATCAGCGGGTTCTCCTCGGAGTCGTACGAACCCGCCCACCGCGCGTACCCCTCCACCGTGGTCGCGTGGCCGACGACGGCGCCCGTTCGGCCTGCCAGGTCCGGCTCGGCGCACAACCTGCGGATCTCGGCGATCCGCCGCGCCACGAACCGTTCGTTCTCCTGGTCTCCGTCGTCGCCCTCGCCGCCGAGGTCGCCTGCCTGGGAGCGCAGCAGTGCCACGCCTTCGAGCGCCAGCAGCCAGGCCAGCGGATGTACGTGAAAAGACATGCCGGGAATGGTAGAGACCCCGGCCGGGCCCGAACCATGGAATATCCGCTCGCTCGCCCCGCCTGGTGCCGGTTAGGGTCGCGCGAATGGGATACGTACGTCCGCCTCTGCTGTGGTTGTCAGGGCCGTCGGGAGCCGGGAAGTCCACGGTCGGCTGGGAGGTGTTCGCGCGGCTGAGCCGGGACGGCGTCAAGACGGCGTTCGTCGACGCCGACCAGATCAGCCTGTGCCATCCCCTGCCGGAGGGCGTGACACATCACCTTCGCGCACGCAATCTCGCTGCGATGTGGCCGAACTTCCAGCGGGAAGGGGCGCGATGCCTCGTCCTCGCCGGCTTCGTCCACACGGCCGAGGAGGTACGCGAATACACGGCCATGCTGCCCGACCTCCACTTCACGGTGTGCCGGCTGCGCGTCGAAAGCACCGAGCTCAGGGAACGTTTCCTCGCGCGTGGATGGCGTCCGGACCTCGTGGAGCACGCGGTCGCCGAGGCGCAAGCCCTGGATCACAGCGACCACGCCGACCTGTGCGTGCCGACCGGCGGATTGACGGTGCCCGAGGCGGCCCGGCTGGTTCGCGAGCGGGCCGGCGGATGGCCGGGCGACCTCCCCGCCGCGACACCCCCGGATGCCGCCGGCCGGCGCAGCCGCCCACCGGCCGGTGACGAGCCGTTTCCCGTGTTGTGGATCTGCGGCGCCACGGCGGTGGGAAAGTCGACGGTCGGCTACGAGGTCTTCACGCGGATCCACCGGACCGGCGTGCGAGCCGCCTACGTCGACGTGAAGCAGATCGGCGCGCTGCGTCCCGGTGCGGACCACCGTACTCTCAAGGCGCGCAACACTCTCAAGGCGCGCAACCTCGCCGCCGTCTGGAGCGGCCATCGCGCGATGGGCGCCCGATGCCTGGTGGTCTCCGGCGAGGCCGATGATCCCGTCCGCGGCTACGCCGACCGGCTCCCCGGAGCGGAGCTGACCGTGTGCCGCCTGCACGCCGGCCCCGAGACACTGACCGAGCGGGTCACGCGGCGCGGCCGGGGAGGCGGTCCCGCCATCCCTGGTGACGAGCTGAGAGGGCTGGACGCCGACGCCCTGCGCCGCACCGCCCGGCGGGCGG
Organism: Nonomuraea mesophila; assembly: GCF_004352805.1. Lineage (NCBI taxonomy): Bacteria > Bacillati > Actinomycetota > Actinomycetes > Streptosporangiales > Streptosporangiaceae > Nonomuraea > Nonomuraea mesophila. The sequence continues at coordinate 31,385 of NZ_SMLD01000007.1, read as the reverse complement.
CCCGCGAGGCCGAGGCGCTCGACCGCGAGGGAGCCGGCCATCTGCGCATCGACACCGACGGCCGCTCGGTGCAGGAGGTGGCGGCGGACGTGCTGGACCGCAGTGGTTACTGGCCGCACCTCACCTGAACCCCACCCTCAGGCAGGCCGTGGGGCCCGCAGGCCGTTTCCGGAAACACGCGCTTTCCAACCGACCCGGACGGGGCTTCTGATCAGTTCAAAGCGCCGGCCGAGGAAGACATCGCCCGGCTGTCCCCGTTCGTCTTGTCTGCCGGTGACGTACCCCGGCTGTACGGTGTGCGCCATGTCGGAGCGTGAGATGTTCTCGGTGCCAGTGCCGTCCGCGAAGGGGTGGGGCCTGCGATGGACTTGGCGGTCGACCGGAGAGTTGGCGTCCATGCCGCCCCTTGGGCAGCTACCGCCCAAAAAGAGATCGGTATTCGCGGTTGCCGCCGCAGTCCTAGACGGTCGGCCGCTGGCCGTCTCGGCCTCCAGCGACGGCTTGTTACGGTTGTGGGATCTCGCCACCGATCAGCAGATCGGCAGCCCGCTCACCGGGCACACGGACGCTGTCCACGGACTTGCCACTGCAACGCTCGACGGTCGGCCCGTCGCCGTCTCCGCCGGCAACGACAAGTCGGCACGGGTGTGGGACCTCACCACCGGCCGCCAGATCGGCAGCCCGTTCACAGCGCACGCGGCGATCGTACGGGGGGTCACGACGACCAGGCTCCACGGCCGGCCGGCGGCGGTCACCGGCGGCTTCGACGGGGCGGTGCGGGTGTGGGACCTGGCCACAGGCGAACAGCTCGCTGAGCCGTTCACCGGTCACGAGTACATGGTGACGAAGGTTGCCACGGCCGAGCTCGACGGCAGGACGGTGGTGGTGTCGAGCGGCTCACTCGGGAAGATCCGGCTATCCGATCTGGCCACCGGTGAACAACTGGGTGAACCGTTCACCGCTCATAAGGACACCGTCTCCACCCTGGCCACGACCATGCTGCAGGGTCGCCCGGTGGCCGTCACCGGTGGCCACTACGACGGCACGGTGCGGGTGTGGGACCTGGCCACCCGCCAGCCGATCGGAGAACCATGGACGGGTCACGAGCGGGGACTGGACGGTGTCGCTTTCGCCACGCTCGACGGCCGGCCGGTGGCGCTCACCGCAGGCGTCGACCGCACCGTCCGGCTCTGGGACCTCTCCACCGGAAAGCAGCTTCACGTCTTCACCGGGCACACCGACTTCGTGTGGTCGGTCGACATCACCATGCTCGACGGCCGGCCGGTCGCCGTCACGGGCAGCAGCGACGGCACACTGCGGACATGGGACCTGCGGTTCGGGCTGGAGGCCGAGGAGCTCGCAGCCGGCCACCGCCGGACAGTGCTGGCGGTGACCACCGCCGTGGTCGACGGAAACCCCGTGGTGGTCGCCGGCGGCGACGACCACAGCGTCCGTCTGTGGGGCCTGGCCTCGGGCCGGCCGTTCGGGCAGCCGCTCATGGGGCACGACGGACCGGTGCGGGCGCTGGCCACCACCATCGTCGGCGACCGCGCCGTCGCCGTCACCGGCAGCGACGACCGCACCGTCCGGCTCTGGGACCTGGCCGCGGGCAGAGAACTCGGCGCTCCGCTGACGGGCCACACCGCACCCGTCTGCTCAGTCGCCACCGCTTCGCCGGCCGGGCAGCCCCTGATCGTGACCGCCGGCGCCGACAAGACCGTGCGGGTGTGGAACCCCGCCACCGGCGAGCAGATCGGCGCGCCCGGCGTCAGCCACCGCCGCTGGGTCCGCGCCGTCGACACCGCGGTGATCGACGGCACACCCGTCTCCGTAGCCGGTTCCTTCCACGGCGCCATCCGCGTCCGGGAGCTGGCCACCAACCGGCAGATCCATACCTCTTCCCCTGGGCGCCACGGCCCCCCTGTGCAGCAGCTCGCCACCACCGTGGTCGGCGGCCAACCGGTTGTCCTCACCACGAGCGAGGACTGGAGAAGGGAAGAGGACGTCCCGGTGAGGCTGTGGGAGGTGACTACCGGCCGCCACCTTGGCAGACTGCCTGCCGTCAACGTGCAGGTACTCACAGCGGCATCCGTGCACGGCCACCCCGTTGCCGTCACCGCCAGCGGTCCTATGGTCGAGATCTGGGACCTGACCACTCGCCGGCGGATCGGTTCACGTCTTCACTTCCCCGACGCTGTGACAGCTGTTGCCGTGGACGAGGCCGGGCACATCGTCGTCGGTTTCCGAAGCGGCCTCGCCGTGTTCACTGCCCCGGGCGCCGTTCTCCGCGAGGCCGGGGAGTTCACTGATGCGGGCGGCGTAGCGCCCGTTGCTCGGCGGCGTCGAGCGCGGGGGTGAGGGGGGCGAGCGTGGCGCGAAGGAGGTCCGCCAGCGAGCCGGACGGCACGACGAGCCCGCTGCTCGTCATGGACGAGGCCGTCGTCTGCAACCACCGTTCGATGGCCACGCGCACCGCGGCGGCCACGCTCGCCGCGAGCACCCGTGCGGTGTGCTGGTCGTCGTCGCCGAGCCGTTCGGCGATCGCGTCGGTGAGGGGATGTTCGATCGCGGTCGTGGTTTCGGCGAACGCGTCCCGCAGCGCGGGGTGGGTGGTGATCAGCAGCAGCGCGTCCCGGCCGGAGCCGTCCGGCGCGGTGTACTGATCCACGATCGCCTCGGTGACGGCGTCGGCCAGGCCGACGCCGTCGGGCCGGTCGGCCACCGCCGCTGCGACCCGCGCCTCCCGCTCGCCGGCGACGGCGGCGACGATCGCGTGTTCGCGGCTGGGGAAGTAGTTGTTGTACGTCCTCGGTGAGACGCCGGCGGCCTCGGCGATGTCATCGACGCGCACGTTGTCCGGCCCGCGCTCAAGTGCCAGCCGCAGGGCCGCCGTACGCAAGGCGTCCCGGGTGGCCTGCTTCTTCTGCTCGCGCAGCCCCGTCCGTCGCGTCGTCACCGCCCCAGCATCCCAGTTTTGGTGCGTGCACGCAAACTTGCGTGCACGCATTTTTCTTTCTAGCCTGAGCGTCCTCATCCCTCGGGAAAGGATCAACGCGATGAGGGCCAAGGGCATCACCTACGACACCGGCTTCGTCCGCAATGGCGGGTTCTCCCGTGAGCGCTTCCACCCGGACGTGGTCAGACGTGAGCTGGAGATCATCCGGGACGACCTTCACTGCACCGCGGTCCGCGTCATCGGCGGTGATCCCGGGCGGCTGGAACTGGCCGCCACGTACGCCGCCGATCTCGGCCTGGAGGTCTGGTTCTCGCCGTACCCCCTGGAGCTGACCGCCGAGGAGACGCTGTCGCTGTTCGCCGACTGCGCCGAGCGGGCGGAGCGGATCCGGCGGCGCGGCGCCGAGGTCGTGTTCGTCACCGGCGCCGAGCTGAGCCTGATGAACAAGGGATTCCTGCCGGGCGACACCCAGGAGGACAGGCTCGGACTGCTGACGCGACGAGATCGCCTGCCCGAGCGGATCGGCGAACTCAGCGCACGGGTCAACGACTTCCTCGCCCGCGCCGTCGCCCTCGTTCGCGAGCGCTTCGGCGGCCGCGTCACGTACGCCGCCGTACCGCTCGAGCGGGTCGACTGGGCCCCCTTCGACCTCGTGGGGGTGGATCTCTACCGGTCGGCCGAGGTCGCCGACCGATTCGCCGAGGGCGTGCGCACCCTCGTGGCGCAGGGAAAGCCGGTCGCGATCACCGAGTTCGGGACCGCCGCCTACTGCGGGGCGGGCGACAGGGGCGGTCGTGTTCTGGAGGTCCTCGAGTTCGACGAGGACACCGGCGCGCCGGTCCGGCTGAACTCCGAGTGCGTCCGCGACGAGGCCGGCCAGGCCACATACCTGCGGGAGCTGCTGGAGACCTACGAGGCCGCGGGGGTCGACAGCGCCTTCGTCTTCCTCTTCGCCCTCGACAACTTCCCGCACCGCCCCGACGGCGATCCCCGCGACGACCTCGACCTGGCCAGCCCCGGCATCGTCAAGGTCCTCGAGGACCGCCACGGGGACACCTACCCGGGCATGCCCTGGGAACCCAAGGCCGCCTTCGCCGCCCTCGCCGAGCACTACCGCGGCTGACCGGGCCCTTCATCCGTCCTGCCCTTGTGGGCGGGCGAACAAGGAGTACACATGATCACAGATGTCGTCATCGCCGGCGGCGGCCCCAACGGGCTGATGCTCGCCTGCGAACTGAGCCTGGCAGGGGTCCGGCCGCTCGTCCTGGAACGGCTTCTCGAGCCCAGCCGGGAACCGAAGGCGAACGGGCTGCTCGGCCAGGTCGTGAGGATGCTCGACCACCGCGGGTTGCACGAACCTCTCAGCGGCGGCCCGGAACCGCCGAAGCCGAACTCCGCGTACTTCATGTTCGGCGCGATGGGCCTGGACCTGAGCCTGCTGGAGGACAGCCCCATCCACGCCTTGCCCGTGCCGCAGCGACGTATCGTGCAGGTCCTGCAGGAGCGCGCCGTCGAACTGGGCGTGGAGATCCGGCGGGGACACGAGCTCACCGGCCTGTCACAGGACGACGACGCCGTCACCGCCGACATCACGGGCCCGGACGGGCCGTACCGCCTGCAGGCCCGATACCTGATCGGCGCCGACGGAGCCCACAGCACCACGCGCAAGCTGTCCGGCATCGCGTTCCCCGGCGTCACCTACGACCGGATGACCGTGCGCTCAGCTCATGCGACGGTCCCGGCGGACTGGGTCGATCCGGTGACCGGCGGGCTGGACGTGCCCGGCTACGGGGCCGTTGCGCCGTTCATGCCCCATCGCACCGAGCGCGGAGGGTTCTCGTACGCGCCGATGCCCGGCCAACCGCCGCTGGTCAGCACCACCGAGTGGGACCAGCCCGCGACCGGCACGGCGATGAGCCTGGAGGAGTTGCGGGCGAGCATCCGCCGCGTGCTCGGCGTCGACGTGCCGATCGGCCCGCCCGACGGCCAGGGACCGCACGCGCTGCGCCGGCTGAGCGGCGGCAACACCCGGGTCGCCGAACGGTTCGCCCACGGCCGGGTGTTCCTGATCGGCGACGCCGCCCACGTGTACGCCGCCACGGGAGGCGGTCCAGGTCTCAACCTCGGCCTGCAGGACGCCGTCAACCTCGGCTGGAAACTCGCCGCCGAGCTCCGGGGTAGCGCCCCGCCCGGGCTGCTGGACAGTTACGAGACGGAGCGGCGATCGGCCGCCCGGCGCATGGTGCTGAACGCGCAGGCGCAGGCGGCCCTGATCGCGCCCGGCGGCGACGTCACCGGGCTGCGCGAGGTGTTCGGCGAACTGCTGCGCGACCCGGGCACCGTACGACGCCTGGCCGAACTCACCGCGGGCGCCGACGTCCGCTACGACATGGGCGAACGCGAGCCGCACCCGCTGACCGGCCGGTTCGTCCCGGACCTGGGTCTGCACACCCCGTCGGGGCCGGTACGGCTGGCCGAGCTGACCAGAACCGCACGGCCGCTGCTGCTCGACCTGACCGAGGACGCATCACTGGCGAGGACGCTCGCCCTGCGGGATGACGACCAGGTCGAGATCGTCACGGCGCGCTCGGAGAGCCCGGCGCCCACCGCCCTGCTCCTTCGACCGGACTGCTATGTGGCCTGGGCATCCGCCTCACCCCGGCCCGATCCCACGGAGATCGACACACTCCGGGCGGTCTTGCGGCGGTGGTTCGGAGTCATGAGCGTCGCGACCCGCTCCGTCATGTCCACGGGCGCGGACTGACGAGCAGCGCGTCGCGTTGTGCGCCCCGCCGGTCGTGGTGTCGGTCTACTTCCTGATCTCGTAGCGCAGAATCACCATGCCGTTCTCGAACGAGGTGCCCTCGATCAGCCTCAGGTCCTGCCGGTCCTCGAAGACGCGGGTTCCCTTGCCGCGTGACACCGGGCAGACGAGCAGGGTGATCTCGTCGACGACGCCGGCGTTCAGCAGGGAGCGCACAAGGGTCAAGCTCCCCCACAACCAGATGTCCTTGCCGTCCTGCTTCTTGAGCTCACGGACGGTGGCGGCCGCGTCGCGCGTCACCGTCGCGGCGGGGAAATCACCCCAGGGGGCGTCGTCCAGCTTGGACGAGGCGACGACCTTGGTGAGGTTGTTGAGCTTCTTGCCGTACTCGCCCTGCTCCTCGGCGTACGGCCAGTAGTCCTTGGACTGTGCGTAGGTGTTCGCGCCGAGGATCAGCGTGTCGACCCTGTCGACGAACCCCATCACCTTCGCCTGGAACGCGCGGTTGGTGGTCTCGTCGAAGGGCTCCCCTGACACGAAGCCGAGCCCGCCGTCCTCCTCCGCGGCGATGTTGTCGACGGTGACCCACTCCTGGACTATGAGCTTCCTCATCACTGATGGTGCCTTTCGCGTGTTCGCCGGTCGCGCCGGTCCGCCGGTACGGATGCTTTGTGACGGTCCGTCGCCGGAGGAACCGGAGCGGTTCTTCTCCTCGGGGACGGAGCCGCGCGCGGGTTCTCGACGTCCTGCCACAACTTTTTTTCCGGCGGACTGCATCCGCGCGCTGCGGACGGTCGGCCAGCCCTATCACGTCGGGCGGCCGCCACGCGAATCGTCACGCCGCTCTGCTTCCACGGACCGGCCTGCTCTCACGGACCGCCCTACTGTCACGGGCCGGCCTGATCGGCGGGACGGTCTCCACCCGCCAGCCCTTCGCGGAAGGCGATGGCCGTCGCCTCGGTGCGGGTGGCCGCGCCCAATTTGGTCAGGATGTGGGAGACGTGCACGCCCGCCGTACTCGGCGAGATGTGCAGCCGCGCGGCGATCTGCCGGTTGCTCAGGCCTTCGGCGATCAACCGGAGCACGTCATGCTCACGCTCCGTGAGCCCGTCGTGGGCCGGCCGGGGCCGCCTCAGCAGGGCGATCTCCCGGGCGAGCGGCGCGGCGCCCAGGTCCGCGGCCAGCCGCGCGGCTTCCCTGAGGCGGGCGGTTCCGCCCGGCCGGTCGCCCGCCTCCAGCGCGGCCCGGGCGCCGTGGTAGAGGCTCAGCGCCAGCTCGTACGGCTGCCGCAGCTCCCGCCAGGACTCCGCCGCGTCGTCCCAGCCGTCGTCCTCGATCAGCGCGTGCAACATGATCTGCCAGGCCCGGTCGAGGCGCCCGTCCACACCGAGCGTCGCATCGACCGCGGCGAGTCCGGCCTGCCGTTCCGCGACCCGCTGCCGCAGTTCCTCGCCGGTGCCGTGGGCGAGCCGTGCCCGCTGCGCCAGCGCACCGGCGACCAGGACCGGCCGGGCGTCGCTGCTGTAGATCCGGGTGAGCGCCTGATCGGCCAGCGCCCTGTCCAGGAGCAGGTCGGCCCGCTCCGGGTCGCCCTGGGCGACGGCGAGCAGGCAGAGCAGCTGGAAGCGGAGGAACGGGCTGCCCGCGCCGTCGTGCTCCACGGCCGCCGCGGCGTCGGCCGCCGCGGGTACGTCCCCGCGCAGCAGCGACAGGTAGCCGGCCAGGACGAGCAGGGTCTGCCGCGACAGCGGCGGCGGATCCTCCTGGAGGCTCTCCCCCAGGACGGCGGCCGCCTCGTCCCACTCCCCCGCCAGGATCAGACTGCGCCCGGCGTAGCTCGCGAGTTCGGCGCCGCGGCTGCGACCCAGCCCGTAGCGGCGGGCGTGGCGGATGCCGTCGCGGGCCGCGGCGATGGCGCGGTGCTGGTCGCCGGCTTTGGCGTGCAGCATGGACTCGTACATGGGGACGGTCATGAGCAGGTCATGGCCGTCGAGCCGCTCGGCGAGCGTACGGGCCTGCGCCAGCATTCCCAGGTCGCGCGTCATCGAACCGACGCCCAGCAGCCCGCGGATCGTGACCGTGGCGTCGCCGGTGCGCCGGCCGATCCTGAGCGCCTCCTCGAACGGCTCGCGAGCCCTGTCGACCTCCGGCAGCAGGCCCATGGCCAGCACGCCGAGCAGCCGCCCTCGCTGGACGCTGTCGGGGTCGGCGGGCAGGAGTTCCAGGGCTCGTTCCCAGTCGGAGACGCCGGTCGCGTTCAACCGGTGCCGCAGCCGGCCCCGGTGCTCCAGCAGCTGGGCGGCCCGCTCGGGTTCGCGCCGCTCGTCCACGGCGGCCAGCCCGGCACTGGCGTAGTCGACGCCGCGACCGTAGTCGCCGCTGAGCATGCAGGCCTCGGCCGCGCCGGTCAGGACGTCGATCCGGTCGACGCCCAGTTCCACGTCCGGGTCCCATAGTTCGAGGACCTGGTCGAGCAGGCGGACCTGCTCCTCGTAGGCGTAGGTGCCGCGCGCCCGGCCCGCGGCCAGGTATCCGGCGGACAGGGCCAGCCCGCGATTTCCGGCGGCGTAGGCGTGCGCGGCCAGCTCCGCGTGGGCGCCGGAATCGCGCAGGGCCTCGGCGTAGCGCGCGTGCAGGCGGGCCCGCTCGCCCGGCAGCAGATCCTCGTACACCACGTGCCGGATCAGGGCGTGGCGGAAGTCGTAGCCGTCCCCCGCCGTGCGGAGCAGGCTGCGGTCGACGAGCTCGCGCAGCAGGGCGTCCAGCGCGACCTCGTCCTGCCCGGCCACCTCCGCCAGCAGCCGGTGGCCGACCCGGCCGCCCGCCACCGAAGCGATGCGCAGCAGCTCGCGGGCCGGGCCGGGCAGCGACCGTGGACCGTGGAGCAGCAGGTTGCGCAGGCTGTCCGGTGTCCGCTCGCCGGTGCGGGCGAGGGCCTCGACGAACAGCGGGTTGCCGTCGCTGCGTTCGTGGACGCGGCGTACGGTGGCCGTTTCCGGCTCGGCGCCGAGGATCGCGGCCAGCTGGCAGCCCACGCCCTGCCGGTCCAGGCGGTCCAGGCGCAGCGTGGTGGTGCGCGGGCGGCGGGACAGCTCGGACAGCAGCGGCCCGAGCAGCCCGTCGCCGGTTTCCTGTTGCCGGTAGGTGATCGCCAGGAGCACTCCCGCCTGGGTGAGGTTCCTGGCCAGGAAGCCGAGCAGTTCGCGGGTGGCGGCGTCGGCCCAGTGCAGGTCCTCGATGGCGATGACGAGCGGCTGGTCGGCGGCCACCCGCTCGACCAGGATCAGGACCTCCTCGTACAGCTGGTGTTTGCCGCCTTCCTCGTCGCCTGGCCGGCCGAGCTCCGGAAACCAGCGGGCGAGCTGGCGGTAGGGCCCTGGCAGCACCCCTTCGACCCGGATCAGCCGGCGCAGCACCGTCACGAACGGCGCGTACGGCAGGCTGTCACTGCCCAGCTCCGTGCAGGCGCCCTCGACCACCCGTACGGCCGGACCCAGCGACCTGGCGAATTCCGCGAGCAGCCGCGACTTGCCGATCCCGGCCTCCCCGGTCACCAGCGCCACGGCCGGCCCCTGCTCGACCGCTGTGTCCAGGGCCGCCGCCAGCTCCGACAGCTCTTGGTCGCGGCCGACGAACACCGGGCTGACCACGCGTTCCGCCATCACGGCGCCAGCATATAAATACATAGATCACCCGATGTGCGGCGCCTGTTCATCCGGCCACGCTCGAAGCATGACAGTCACCCACCCGCTGCGGACCATCGGCGCCCATGAGCTCGACGCGTGGGCTCGCATGGTCACCACGACCTACGGCCAGGACTGGCACGAGGGCGGGCTCAGGAACGCCGCCTCCTCCATCGACCCCGGACGCACGATCGCCGCCTACGACGGCGAGGCGATCGCCGGCGGCGCGTCGATCTATGGCCGCGTCATGACGGTCCCCGGCTCGGCGGCGCCCGTGTCCGTTCCCGTCGCCGGCATCACGCTCGTCGCGGTCCTGCCCACGCACCGGCGTCGCGGGATCCTCACCGCGATGATGCGCAAGCAGCTCACCGACCTGTACGAATCGGGTGCCGAACCGATCGCCGCGCTCAACGCCGCCGAGGCCACGATCTACGGCCGCTTCGGGTACGGCGTCGCCAGCCACGTGGCCCGGATCCAGGCGGACAAGAGGTTCATGGCCCTGCGGCCCGGCACCGACCTCGGCGACGGGACGATTCGCCTGCTCGGCCGCCAGGAGGCCCGGCCGCTGCTGGAGAAGGTCTACGACACCGCCCGCCGTGGTGGGGTCGGATGGGTCGACCGTACGGAGACGTTCTGGGAGGCGCGGCTGGCCGACGGCGAGCGTGCGCGCGAGGGCGGGACGGCCCTGCGCTTCGCCCTCCACACCGAACCCGGCGGCGAGGTCACCGGCTACACCCTCTACCGCTCGAAACAGGACCTGGTGCAGGTCATCGAGGTCGCGGCCACCACCAGGCAGGCGTACGCCGCCCTGTGGCGCTACCTCATCGATCTCGACGCTCACACCGGCCTCGCCTACGACGGCGCCGTCGACGAACCGCTGAAACACCTGCTGGCCGACCCGCGCGCGGCACGCACCACCGTGATCGACAACCTCTGGGTCCGCCTGGTGGACGTGGAGCGGGCGCTGACGGCACGCCGTTACTCGACCTCGCTGGACCTGGTCCTGGAGGTCCAGGACACGTTCTGCCCGTGGAACGCCGGCCGCTACCACCTGCGTGCCGACGAGGATTCCGTCACCTGCGAACGTACGCCGGCCCGGCCCGACCTGCGACTGACCTCCGCCGAACTGGGCGCGGCCTATCTGGGCGGCACCACCCTGTCGTCCCTGGCGGCCGTGGGCCGGGTCGAGGAGCTGCGCGCCGGCGCGGTCACGGCCGCCTCGCTCGCCTTCCGCGGCGAGCGCGAGCCCTTCCACCCCTCGGGCGCGGCCTTCCCCGCCTTCTGACGGGCGCCTTTCCGGTACGGGGGACGTCGCTCGTGGCGCCGGATCCGCCCCGCCCGTCCGCATCACACCGAACCCATCATCAGTCCGGCCGCGAGCCGGAACCGCACACCAAGGAGACATGCCACATGCGTACTCACCGGCTCGGGCGCACCACCACGGAGGTCACCGAACTGGGCTTCGGAGGCGGGCCACTGGGCGGCCTGTACGAACCGCTCGACGACGACACCGCGGCGCAGGCGCTGGCGGCCGGCTGGGACGCGGGGATCCGCTACTTCGACACCTCGCCCCACTACGGCATCGGGCACTCCGAGCGCCGCATCGGTGAACTGCTGCGCGGCAAGCCTCGGGCGCAGTACACCCTGTCGACGAAGGTGGGCCGGCTGCTGGTCCCGCAGGAACCGCAGGGCCGGATGGACGAGGCCTTCGCCGTACCGGCCACCCACCGCCGGGTCTGGGACTTCTCACGCAACGGCATCCGGCGCAGCGTCGAGGACTCCCTGACCCGCATGGGCGTCGACCGGATCGACGTACTGTTCCTGCACGATGCCGAGGAACACTTCGAGGCGGCCCTGCGCGACGGCTACCCGGCCCTGGCCGAGCTGCGTTCCGAGGGCGTGGTCGGCGCCATCGGCGCGGGCATGTACCACCCCGGCAAGCTGACCCGCCTGGTACGCGAGAGCGACGCGGACGTGATCATGCTGTCGGGTCGCTACACGCTGCTGGACCAGTCCGCTCTGGACGAACTGCTGCCGGCCTGCGCCGAACGGGGAGTGTCGGTCCTGGCCGCCTCCGTCTTCAACTCCGGCCTGCTGGCGACCGAACGGCCCGCCGAGGGGGCCCGGTTCGACTACGCGCTCGCCGGTCCGCGGCTGGTGGAACGGGTCGACCGGATCGCGGACGTCTGCGAGGCGCACGGAGTGACCGTCCCCCAGGCCGCCATGGCCTTCCCCCTGCATCACCCCTCCGTCACGGGCATCGTGGTCGGCATGCGATCGGCGCAGGAGGTGCGGCTCAACGCCGCCGCGTTCTCGGCCTGCGTACCGGCGCGGTTGTGGGCTGATCTGCGCGACGAGGGCCTGCTGGACGAACGTACCCCGGTGGACATGGAGCCGTCCGTCCTCGCCGGCGTACACGCTCGGCCTGGCCGTGCATCACTCGCCGAAAGCCCGTGAAAGCGACAAGGGCGAACGGACTATACACATTGACATAGTCCACCTCGTCGAGAGGCGATCGATGACCAGGCCTCCTACGTGACGGCCCCCGATACAGGGACGACTTCACCGAGCTGCGGCTCTCCGGCACCGAACCCGAACGCTTCACCGCGGTCTTCGACGCGTACTTCGCCGAGATCCACCGCTATGTGGCGAGCCGGCTGGGGCCGAGCGCCGCCGAGGACGTCGTCGCCGAGACCTTCCTCACCGCGTTCCGTAACAGGTCGCGCTACGACGCCACCCGCGGCGGCGTCAGGACCTGGCTGTACGGCATCGCCACCAACCAGATCAGCACGCAGCGCCGTGCCGAGCTGCGTGCCCTGCGCGCGATGGGCCGCCAGTCGCCTGACCTCGCCGTCGAAGGGCCGGAGGACCGGGCCGTCAACGGCGTCACGGCCCAGGGGCTGCGGCCGGCCATCGCCAGGGCGATCACCTCGCTCAACGACGGCGACCGTGACGTGCTGCTGCTCGTGGCCCTGGCCGAGTTGAGCCACGAAGAGGTCGCCGCCGCGCTCGGCATCCCGTACGGGACCGTGGGGTCCCGGTTGAACCGCGCGAGGAAGAAGGTGCGCGCGGCCCTCGGCGACACCAACCCCATGCACCACGTGCAGCTTGGCCGCGTAGAAAGGACCTCTGACCGTGGATGACCTGACGATGGTGCGTGAGGCCTACGGTGAGATCACGCCTGACACGCGGCTGCAGGACGGCATACGGGCCAGGCTCGCGCTGGAGGCGCAGGCGGACGGTGGCGCGGCCTCCGTCCGTTCCCGTCCCCGGCGGCGCAGGCGGGTCGTGACGCTGGGCGCCATCGCCGCCGCGGCCGCGGTGACGGCCGCCCTGACGGTCACCGGCGTCGGCCGTACGCCCGTTCCGCCCGCTGCCGAGGGAGAACTGTCCGCCAGGACGATCCTCCTCGCCGCGGCCGAGCGGGCAGAGGCGGAACCGGAGGGACGGTTCTGGAGGGTTCACGGCGTGGAAGCCCTCGCCGGCCTGGTCGAGGGGGCTGAGCCGTACACGGTCGCCGTCCCGCAGGAATGGGACGCCTGGTATCCCCGCGCGAAGGAAGGCACTGACGTCGTCTTCGAGCGCACACTCCCCGCCCGCCCGCTGACGCAGCAGGACAGGGCGACGTGGGAACGGGCGGGCTCGCCCACGTCCTTCACCTACCGAGACGGCCGATACGTAGCCGCCGGCGCCCCCACCGGCACCGGCTGGAAGGAGCGGAGGACCACCCCGGAGGACCTCTGGCGGACGGTCAGCCGGATATGCGCTCAGCAGCCGGACCCCAGGAGCTGCGAGGAGGACGCCGCCGAAGCCGCCGCGAAGGCCCCTGAACGGCGGGCGATGGCCGCGGATCCCAGCCGGTTCCAGGAGTGGCTCTTCCCGCCGGGCGCCGGGAGCTGGAGCGCGGCGGACAAACTGCAGCGAGGGTTCTCCTTCCTGCTGTCCGAAGCGGCCTCCGCCGAGATCAGGGCCGCGACGTTCCGTCTGCTCGCGGACCTGCCCGGGGTACGGACCGCGAAGGGCGTGACGACCTCCGACGGCCGTGGCGGGATCGCGATCGCGGCGGACGGCGAGATGCGTGACGGCAGCGCCGCCTTCCAGTACACGATCATCTTCGAGCCGAAGACCTACCGGCTGCTGGGCGACAGGAAGATCGTCAAGGACGGGTCGTTCCGCGGGCTGGGGCCGGGCACCCTCGTGCAACAGACCGACGTGTACACGGCGGGCTGGACCAGCGAGGAACCGCACCACGACTGACCGTCCTTCCCCTCTGCGGACACCATCTCGGGGGCGTGCTGCTCAACCCCCGAGACCATCCGAGCGTGAGGAAGATGAGGGCTGATCCCCGGATCGCGCAAGCCGTACACGGGGGTGCACCCGGCAGTTCAGGTGAAGATGCTGCGCCTGCCCATCCATGAAGTCGTAGATCGCCACAGTCTGGGTGTCCTCCAGAGGATCGCTCGGCGGCATCAGAAAGTGCGTCTCGCTGACCGGCAACAACTCGTAGGTGAGGCGCTCCGGCCGCCCGAGGAAAGCCGCCTGCATGTGGTCGAGGAAGGTGGTCAGCCGAAGCCCGGCACTGTCGGCGCTCACCTCGAACCGGGTCCCCGGCCGCTCATAGACACCCACGTAGCGAGCCGGGTCGAGCCTGAGCCCAGGATCCGGGTCAGGTAGGCCGGGGATCTCGCCGGCACCCAAGTCACCAAGAAGCTCGTTGAACACCTGGTGGTACATGCTCTCCCGTGGCCCGCCGTTGGTCAGCATCACCAGGGCCAGATCTGAGTCCGGCAGGATGCGGAGGCGGGCGTTCTGGCCGATGGTGCTGCCGTCGTGCGCGTAGACGGTCTCACCGTGCCAATCGCACACGATCAGGCCGAGTCCCCACTGCGGGCCGAACATGTAGGGATCGGGGACGGGGACACGAGAGGTCATCATCTCGCGGACGGCGGAGGCTGTGACGATGCGCGCGCCGTTCGGCGCCTGTCCGCCGTTGAGGAGGACGTGCGCCAGCGCGAGCACCTCGCGGGCCGTGGAGTTGATGTTGCCGCCGGGACCGAAGGAGCGCGGCAGGTAATCCACAGGAGTGGCCACGGGGCCTTCTTCCAGGGAGCGGATCACATGTCCGGTCGCGGCCCGCGCTGGATCCACCTGCCCGCGCCAACTGGTCGTGCTGGTCAGGCCCATGGGAGAGAAAAGACGCTCGCGCATGATGATGTCCCAGGGGCTGCCGTTGAGCACCTCCATGATGCGCGCGAGGATCGCGTAGCCAAGGGCCGCGCTGTAGCCGTGGGTATGGCCGAGCGGGGCAAACTGGGGCGTGTCGGCGATGGCGGCGACCATGTTCTCGTAGACGTTCTCGTCTTCGCCGGGGTCGCCGAAGTCCTCCTCGATGCCGTTGGTGTGGTTGAGCAGGTGCCGGGGGGTGACGCGGACGGTGACGTCGGGATCGGCGACGCGGAAGTCCGGCAGGTAGGTGCGCACCGGCTCGTCCAGGTCGGCTGTGCCTTCGTCGACGAACTGCATGAAGGCCAGCGCGGTCCAGGTCTTGCTCAGAGAGCCGCACTGGAAGATCGTGTCGGTGGTGGTGGGCTGCCGGGTGGTGACGTCCTTGATGCCGTACGCGAAGTCGGTGATCTCTCCGTTCCGGAGGATGCCGATCGTGGCGCCCGGGACCTGGTAGTCCGCCAGGATCTCTTCGATCATCGTCCCAGGCCCACCGCGTTGGCCGCGTCGGCCTCGAGGTATTCCGTCGTGGCGGCGGAGCCCGCGTAATCGTCGAAGAAGGTCCGCACAGCGTCGACGGAGTCGTGAACGATGATGTTGACCGCCCTGGTCCCGTCGGCGCTCGCGACCGCGAGCGTCCATTTCGCCCCCTTGGGCAGGCGGCCGTGCGCCTTCTTCAACGCATCCCAGAACGACTTCTCGTCAGTGATCGTCGATATGGCCATGACATGCATCTCGCCCTCCAGATGATGTTTCCAAGAGGATGAAAGCTATGTTGCATTTTATGCCTAGTCAATACGGTTACCTATATCCACGGTTATCATTGCAACAGAACTGTTGGTGAACGCAACGCGGATCGTTGCAATGAGATGCACGTGAAAGCGCTGGAGGCGAACCGATGCCCGGGAGCAGGCTGACCCACGAGGAGCGTCAACGGATCGCGTTGTGGCTGGCAGAGGGAGTGGGCTACGCCGAGATGGGCAGGCGGCTGAACAGGCCGACGTCCACGATCTCGCGGGAGGTGGCGCGCAACTCACGTTCCGGCGGCTACCTCGCCGATCGCGCCCAGCAAGCCGCCGCGACCCGCGCGCGCCGCCGTAGGACCACACAGCCCGAACCGCCGTCATCCGCCGATGAGCGGGAGCGTGAGTTCGTGGAAGAGTTCGCGGTGCTGCTGTCGGGGACCGGCCTGCAGCGGATGGCCTCCCGGGTCTTCGCCAGCCTGCTCACCGCGGATGCCGACGGCCTCACCGCGGCCGACCTGGTGAAACGGCTGCGGATCAGCCCGGCGTCGGTGTCCAAATCCATCGGCTACCTGGAGACCATGGAACTGGTAGGGCGAACCTCCGACTCCGGCCGGCGGCGGGAGCGCTACACGGTTCATGAGGACGTCTGGCTGCGCGCATGGCAGGCCGACACCAGCGCGCACGCCGACGTCGCAAAGGCCACCCGGCGCGGGCTCGAACTCTTCGGCGCCGACACGCCCGCCGGGGTCCGGCTTGCCCAGATGGGTCGCTTCTTCGCCAGGCTGAGTGAGCAGATGCACGGCAGCAGCAGCCTCACAGACGCCGCCGTACGTGACGCCCTGACCGTCATCGCCGCGCTGGTGCACGGCGCGAGAGCGCTCACCCTGGACGAACTCGCCACGCCCCTGGGATGGCCACGCGAACGCGTGGCTGAGGCTCTCGACGCGATTGATCGGCACCCGGCCCTGGCCGACCCGCTCATGCTCAGGGCGGGGAGCGGCGCCTACACCATGGAGCCCAGACCCGACCGGCTGACCGCCGCACAGCGTGACGCGCTCCAGGCCCGGCTGGAGCAACATCAGCCGTCAGCTTCTCGGCCGTGAACGTAAACGCCCGGGGTTCCACGCCAGATCACGCTGAATGTCGGCGAGGGCCGCAACCGGCCGGCCCGAGCGGTGTTCTTCGGCAACCTGGGCCAGCTGAAGCGCGGCTACGAGTGCGGCATGGAGGACCAACTCGGCGCTCGGCCTGGGATTGAACGCGATCGTCTACTGGAACTCGCTGTACATCGACGCCGCGGTGAAGAAGCTCGCGGCCAGCGGCATGACGATCAGCCCGGAGATCCGAGCCCACCTGTCCCCGCTGCAGTGGGAACACATCAACTTCGTGGGCTCCTGTCCGTTCAACCGGCCCGGACTCCCTGGCCGGCTGCGTGACCTGCGTGACACCGCCACTGCTGACGACGACCAAGCTCTATGACGGATGGGCCAGGCTGGAGCGCCTGCCGCCAGGGGGTTCGCTCGGCGACATGGCGGCGGAGGTCGCGAGAGGGCACCGGTGCGAACGGGGTTGCTGCCCCCAAGAGGGTTTCCGTGGTGGCGGCGCCTTGTTCGGTGGCGTTCATCCGGTGTTCGACGCGCACGCGCCTCAAGTGGGGTGTTGCCAGGAGGCGAGGTCGCCGGCGGCGACGACGCCGGGGCGGCCTGGCACCTCTGATCGCATTCGACGCCGTCGCCCAGGTCCAGTCCACTGTCGGCCAGCCGGCCGACCGCCGGTATCGAACCGATGGCCACCAGCACCAGGTCGGCTGGGACGTGGACGCCCTTGTCCAGGTCCACTCCGGTCACCCGGCCATCGCGGCTGGTCAATCCGGTGACCGCGGTGCCGGGGCGGAGCTGCACGCCGTGCTGGATGTGCAGCTCGGCAAGCCGCTGCGCCACATGGTCGCCGAATTGGCGGATCATCGGGGCGGGCAGCGGATCGATCAGGGTGACGTTCAGGCCGAGTTCTCGGGCCACCGCGGCGACCTCCGATCCAAGGAAGTCGGCGCCGACGATGGCCACCGAGGTAGCGGCGAGAAGCCCGTCCCGCAGGGCGAGGGCGTCATCGAGGGTGCGCAGCAGGTGCACGCCGCCGAGTTCGTGTCCCGCGGGCAGCGCCCGGGGGGTGACTCCGGGGTCAGAGAGATTTGGAACGGAATCCGGCGTTAGCGCGGTTCCGCTGGTCAGTGACCCCGTCTCGCTCGCTCGTCCGAACGTGGTCAACGCCGGATTCCGCGCCATTGCACCGCGGGTGCGCAGAAAGCGCCGCTGGCGTTGGATATGCGGTGGCGGCGAGGATGGTGCAGAGGCCGCCCGGTACGCAGCCAGCTGGATCGACGCGTGCCGGCCGCTGTCGGCGCGTAGCGAGCGAGGGACACGACCGTGGTGTGGCCGGAGTAGGCGAGCAGGCTCAGCTGAACAGACTGACGATCAGGTCCATGCTGGGTGCGACCGGCGCGAGGCGGTGCCGCGGCGGTTCGATTCCCATGAGGTTGCGGAGGAGGAAGTCCCACTTACGCCGGTTGACGTGGTGTTCGTAGCCGATGAAGAAGTGCTCGGCGCCGGGGACTATGACGAGTTCGACGTCCTTGTCGGCGGCGATGAGCCGTTCGGCGAGCCGCAGCGAGTGGTGGACGTGGACGATGTCGTCCACGCCGCCGTGGAGCAGCAGGAGCTTGCCGTCGAGCCGGTCGGCCAGCTCCACGTTCGATGAACGGACCCAAGCGGCCGGGTCCAGGCCGTCGTAGGCTTCCGCGAACTGCAGGTGGAACAGGCGGGTGTCGTGGTTGCCCGACTCGGCGACGCCGACCTTGTAGACGTCGGGGAAGGTGAGCATGGCGCGGACGGTGGCGAATCCGCCGCCGGAGTGGCCGGTGACCCCCACGCGGTCGAGGTCCATCCAGGGGCGGGTAGCGGCCAGTTGCCGGAGGGCGGCGACGTGGTCGTCGATGCCGCCCGCGGCGGCCTGGTTGCCGTAGGAGGCATCGTGGAAGGCCTTGTCCCGGCCGGGGGTTCCCCGCCCGTCGACGGCGACCACGACGAAGCCGAGCGCGGCCAGTACCTCGGCTTCCTGGCCGAGGATCCCCGGGTGGAAGGCGGGCGACACGCGGGTAGTTTGCGGGCCGGGGTAGACGTGGTCGATGACCGGGTATCGGCGGCCGGGGTCGAAGTCGTGCGGCCGGTAGATGACCCCGTAGACGTCGGTGACGCCGTCAGCAGCGGTGGCCCGGAACCGTTCCGGAGGGGTCCAGCCGGTCGCGAGCAGCGGGGTGATGTCAGCCTGCTCCAGTTCGACCAGCACCCGGCCGTCCCATCCGCGCACAGTGGTCACCGGAGGCAGCTCGACCGTGGAGGCCGAGTCGATGAAGCACTCCTTGCCAGGGGCGACGGTGACGACGTGGTGCAGGTCGTCGTCGGTGATGCGGGCGAAGCCGGTGCTGTCGAGGTTGATCCGGCATACGGAATGGCGGTAGGGGTCCTCGGCGACCAGGCCGGCGGCGATGAAGTAGGCCACGCCTGCCGGTTCGTCGATGTGCAGGATGCGCTGCACCGCCCAGGCACCCGAGGTGACCTGCCGGATTGGTGTGCCGGTGCGTGCGTCGTACAGGTAGAGGTGGCCCCAGCCGTCGCGCTGGGAGTACCACAGCACCTGTGATCCGCCGGACAGGACAGCGATGATCGGCATCGCCCCCGTCTGGTTCGGTTCGACGCGGGTCGAGCCGCTCTCGCTCAGCACCCCGCGCACTTCCCCGGTCGCCGGGTCGAGCCGGTTCAGGTGCAGGGAACGCTGATCGCGGGGCTGGCTCAGGTAGTACACGGCCGAGCCGTCCTCGGCCCACCAGGCCCAGCCGGCGGCGATCGGCGACTGCAGCGGCATGGGTTCCGGGGCGGTGCGGGCCTTGACGACGTGGCAGGTCGCCGCGTCGATCACCACGAACTCCCCCTGCGACATGTGGGCGTCACCGGGGTAGGCGTAGCGCTGGGTGATCGGCCGCGGGACGCCGCCGTCGGCCGGCAGTTCCTCCATGATCTGGGTACGGCGGACCGTACGCTGGTCGGTGCGGTGCGTCAGCACGCGCGTCGAGTCGGGTGACCAGGCGAGGGCGGGCGGCAGGTGGCTGCGCAACCCCAGCTTGTTCGGCAGCACCGACGGGGCGAACGGCGTGGCGCCGTACTCCTCATCCTCCCGGCCGTCGGTCGTCAGGGGCCACTCACGGCCGTCGGCCACCGAGCGCGCCCACAGGTCGTGACCGCGCAGGAACGCCACCAGCTTGCCGTCCGGCGAGGGCACTTCGAGGAAACCGGGGCCGTGGGCGGTGGCCGGGGCCGCGGGCGTACAGGTGTAGGTGTCCAGGCGGCAGCTCCAGAAGGAGCCGAAGGCGAAGAATGTGATCGCGTCCTGGCTCAGGGCGATGGCGGAGAACGGCAGCGCGGCCGGGTTCGCCTCCTGCCCGGTGGCGGCGGCCAGTGCGACTGCCAGGCGATGATGGTCGAAGGCGGGCTTGCGGGATCCGGCGGCGGGATCGACGAGAATGAAGCGCTTGCCCTCGCGGGTGTCCACGGTGTACCAGAAGCGGGCGCCGTCCCACTGAGGGTTGATCTTGTCGCTGCGTACCAGTGCCGCTCGGTTGTGCCGGAGCAGGCGCTCGGCCGCTTGGTACCGGGTTGCGTCCATTGTGATCACTCCATGCCATAAGAACCGTCTTAAACGAATCGTTTCGTTTTGCAGGATGGCATCGGATATTGAGACGTGTCAAAACGAATCGTTTCGTTTAGGGTGTGGGCATGACGAGAGCCCCGAACCCAGACCGCCGCCGGGACGCAAGCCGCAAAGCGACCCTAGCCGCGGCCCTGGAGCTGTGCGTAGAGCGGGGATACGCCGCGGTGACCGTCGACGCCATCGCCACCCGCGCAGGCGTCAGCAAGGCCACCATCTACCGCTGGTGGCCGGCCAAAAGCGCGATCGTGCTGGAAGCGGTCGATGAGGCCGCTCCCATCCCAGAGACGTTCCCCGACACCGGCGATCTGGCCAGCGACCTACACGCCTGGCTCAGCGGCATCCTCGGCGTCTTCCACGACCCGCGCCTCGGCCCGGCCTTCACCGGCGTGCTCGCCGAAAGCCAGCTGGATGCGAACCTCGCCCACCAGCTACGCGAACGGCTGATCAACCACCGAGTCGCTCAGCTCGATGAACGCATGACCAAGGCGCGAAAGAACAGCGAGCTCGCCCCCGACGCCGATCTCGAAGTGGCGCTGGACATCCTCCACTCACCCATCTACCGAAGGCAGGTGCTGCACTACCCGCTGCCCGACGACGCCTACCTGACCAGGCTCATCGCGCTCGTCATGCGGGCCATCGGGCCCACGCGCGCCGACTGACCTACACCAGGCCACAGCTCTGGACGGTCGCTGATCATTCCAAAGCTTCGATCCAGAGCACCAGCTTCTCGACGCTCAACATGCTTCGCAGAAATGAGTCATTTCTGCGAAGCGACACCGCGACGCCCATCGCAGACTAAGGCGGCTCAGCCATCCTCGGTCTCCTCTTCAGCGTCGGGATCGGCGCTTTCGGGATCACGCAACGGGCGCCGCGCGCCACCGAGCTCGTGGCGGGGGTGTGTCCAGTCAGTGGCGTATCTCGATCTTGTTTGATCAGCGGGTGGTCGGGGGCAGGCGGCCTTCGAAGGCGATGGCGAAGGCGTTCAGAGCGGCTTTCCAGCGGGCGACCCAGCGTTTGCGGCCCTTGCCGGTCGGGTCCAGACTCATGATCGCCATGTAGACGCACTTGAGCGCGGCCTGCCCATTCGGGAAGTGGCCACGGGCCTTGACCACCCGCCGGATCCGCCTCCACCGCTTGGGCCAGCCAGGCCGAGGCCTTGGCCAGCCGCGGATGCTTGACGACCTTATGCTTGTCGGCCTCCCGGTGCGCCTTGCCGAGCAGCTCGGTCACCATGAGCAGGTCCAGCAGCTCCAGCGTGTCGTCGATGGTCTTGGTCTCCAGCCGCTGCGCGGTGTGTTCCAGCCGCGTCTTGTCCCGCTCGGTGTAGCGTTTGACGCAGGACGGGTCGTCGATCTGCAACGGGGCGGCGACGACGTCCAGGACCTCGTTCGGCACCTCCAGCGGATCGGCCGGGAAGCACCCCAGGTAGCGAACGGTCACGAGCTGGAGGGCGAAGCCGCACCGGATGTGCCGGCCGCGATGCCCTTTGATCAGGGCCATGTCCTCGTTGTCGAGGAAGAAGATCTTCTCCATCTCGGCCCCGGGAGGGCGGACCGTCGTAACGGCCGTACTTCGCCGCTTCTGAGTCGCTCAGGAAGTCGACAGGCATGTACGCAACGTATGACCCCCGACTCCCGTGGCGATCACCAGCCCGTCATAAGCAAGCGCCCTGCCGTTCGAGAGGGTGAGGGTGCGCGTCGGTGTCGAGGGTGGTGGCGGCGATGCCCAGCAGCCAGTCCGCGCCCAGCGTGGTGAGGGCGTCGTGGCGCCGCAGCGCCACACGGTCGGGTTCTCAACTGCCGCGCAGGATTTGTTTGGACAGCGGCGGCCGATCGTAGGGCAGTCGCGGCTCCTCACCGACCATGGTCAACGCGCCGGTGAATCCTTTACGGCGCAGGGCTTCGGCGGCGGTCAGACCCGCCGCCGAAGCACCTACGACAACGAGTCGAGATGGTTGGTTCACGACCGGGTCAGCGTGATCGCCAGGGCTGGGCAGATGCGGGAGGCCTCCCAGACGTCCTCCTGTAGCCCGGGTTCCGGGCTGTCTTGCAGGAGCACGACGATGCCGTCGGCGTCGCGTTGGTCGAATACCTCAGGTGAGGCGAGTACGCATTGCCCGGAGCCGATGCAGGCGTCTTGGTCGATGGTGATCTTCATGCGTTTCTCCTTGTGTGATTTACCAGGTGACGGGTAGTTCGCGCACCCCGTAGAAGACCGCGTTCTCCTTGAACGTCAGCTGTTCCAGCGGTACGGCAAGGGCCAGTGTGGGGATGCGTCGATACAGGGTGTTGAAGACGACTTGCAGTTCCACTCGGGCCAGTGACTGGCCCAGACACTGGTGGGCGCCGAACCCGAAGGCGACATGGTGGCGGGCCTTGCGGTGGACATCGAGGGTGTCGGGGTCGGGGAAGGCCGAGGGGTCGCGGTTAGCGATGCTTTTCACCGCGATGATGCCTTCGCCTTTGCGGATGAGCCGACCTCCGATCTCGAGATCTTCCCGCGCGACGCGGCGGGCTTCGGTATGGGTGATGGACAGGTAGCGCAGGAGCTCTTCGGCGGCGTTGGTCACCAGTGCGGGGTCGCCGCCGTCGCGGACCGCGCTCAACTGGTCCGGGTGCGCCAGCAGTGCGGTCGTGCCCAGCGCGATCATGGTCGCGGTGGTGTCGTGCCCGGCCACCAGAAGGAGTTGACCGGCCGTGGCGATCTCACGCCGGGTCATCGCGCCGGTCCGGTACTGCTCGACGGCCAGCCTGCTGAACACGTCGTCGCCCGGCTCGGCATTCTTCTTGTCCACCAGTTCCTCCAGGTAGGCGTTAAGTTCCTGGCTGGCGGCCATGGCCCGTTCAGGGTCGGGTTCGTCCATGACGAGCGTGCGGGACACTCGGTGGAAAAGGTCGCGGGCGGTATAGGGCGCGCCCAGCAGTTCGCAGATCACCAGTGAGGGAACCGGTAGCGCGAACGCCTCCACCAGGTCTACGGGATTCGGGCCGGCGAGCATCTCATCAATAAGGTCATCGACGATCCGCTGGATCCGGGGCCGCAACGCCTCCATCCTTTTGATCGTGAAGTCCGAGGTCAGGAGCCGTCGCTGGGCGGTGTGCTCCGGCGCGTCCATCTGCATCAGCGTCTTCATGTGTGCGTCGCGTGCCTTGCTCACCGCGTTGGTGTGCGGGAAACCGGGTTGCGCCACGTCGACGCTGACCCGCGGATCAGCGAGCAGCGCACGCACATCCGCATGGCGGGTGACCATCCACGGGGTGCTGCCATCCCACAGTCTCACTCGTGAAACCGGCGCGTCTTCGAGTCGTCGGCTCAACTCCGGCGACGGGTCGAAGGGACATCCCGTCGCGCGGGCCATCGGAAAGGTCGGCATTTCTGGCAGGGCGTCAGTCATGGCATCTCCTCGCATCGATGCGGTCATGGGGTGATCTCGGGCACGTGGTGAACAGGCGATCGGAAATCCGAGCCGGTCATCCCCAGGGGGTGGACGTCATGTCGGTGGATCGCGAGTCACGAGCCCTGTTGAAGCGAAGCGTGGTCGGCGCGCTCCGGGCGGCTCGAACGGTTCGCCACGCGTGCGGTGATGGCGCCGATCGCACAGATGATCGCGAATCCGAACAGTACGTACCGTGCCGAGTCGAGCATCGACGGGTCGCCGAGGTTGACCAGGACTCCGGCCACGGCCGTGCCGAACGCGATCGACAGGCTCGTTACGGTGGCGATCGCCGCGGCGGCCCTGCGTCCTTCCTCTGGATCCTGGGTGCTGGACATGGCGGCCACGGACAGGTGCGGGTAGGCCAGGCCGATGCCGGAACCCGCGATGAACAGCACCGGCACCCACAGGAGTACCAGCCAGGTCGGCGTGTCCTCGCGCTGCAGCAGTCCCTGGAGGAGGAAGCCGGACGCCAGAAGTAGCGGACCGATGATGCGCAAACGGCGTACCGTGCGCTGTCTGGTGGCCGATGAGCTGCCGAGCTGGGTCAGCGACCAGCCGAGCGAGATGGCCGCCCCGAACAGGCCGGCCGCGAGCGGGGGCAGCCCGCCCAGCTGCTGGCCGAACAGCGGGACGAACGACTCGATCGCGACGCCGAAGGCCAGGAGCCCGAGCGTCAGGTAGATCCATTTCAGGGGCGAGTCGGCCTGGTAGGTCGTACGCGGGAAGACCCGCAGCTCGCTGCGCCGTTCGTAGGCGAAGAAGACGGCCACCAGCAGCAGTGCCACCACGATGCTGCCCACCATCGCCATGGTGCCGGGCAGTACTCCGGCCAGGCTGACGGCCACGGTGGCCGCCGTGACCAGCAGCAGCGACACGGCCGGGACCGGCGCCCGCGCGTCACTACGTTCGCCGCGCGGTAGCACCCGGGGCACCATCGCGCAGCACGCCGCCGCGATCACCGCCATCGCCACGAACGCCAGGCGCCACGAGCCGAACTGGGCGAACAGGCCGCCGAGCGCCGGGCCGACGAAGTTGCCGACGCCGTACATCGCTGACATCAGGGCGTTGCCGCGGGTCCACAGTCGGCTCGGCAGGGCCGAGCGGATGACGGCGAACCCCAGCCCGGACAGCACCCCCGCCCCGAATCCCTGGACGCCGCGGCCGGCCAGCAGTACCGGCATCGCCGGGCTCGCCGCACAGGCCAGCGAGCCCACCAGAAACACGGCGAAGCCGAGGCGGTAGGCGCCGACGTTCCCCCATCGGGCCAGGAGCCGACTGACCAGCATCGTCGCGATCACCATGGCGACGAGGTAGATCGTCATGTTCCAGGCGTAGAAGCCGGCGCCGCCGATGTCGGCCACCGCGGTCGGCAGCAGGCTCGAGGCCAGATAGATATTGACCGCACCGACGAGCACGCCGCCCGCCAGCACGATCGCAGCTCCGAGATGTTGGGGGCCCAGCAGTTCCCGCCAGGAAGGCGGGGCAGGGGTTGAATCGGGAATCACGCGGTCATCTCGCTCAGTTCGTCGGGGGCTGCGGTGGGCTTTCCGGGTTCGGACTCGCTGGCCACGGTCGTTGAGGCGTTGCGCGCATCGATCCGTCCGTGGCGTGGCCGTCGGCCGCGGGTCTCGATGGCAGGCTCCGCGCCGGGCTGCTCGTTGTCACCAGCACTCATGACTTCAAGGCTGTCGTTGAACTGAGCCCGGAGACATTTCGTCGCCCTTCGTGGACGGTTCTGGGCCGGTAGCCGGGAAAGCCTCAAGCGCCGGTTGAACCATGCCGCTCTGCTCCCCGTGGTCGAGGCCATGCGGGCAGCCGATCAAGCACCTCTTCATGACGAACACGGTTGAGGCCGCGGCCGCTTGTGACACAGAAGTAGATATTCGGTGTCACGCTGCTGAACAGCGATCGCCGCGACCTGCGGATCGATCCCGTGGCGATGACCGCGACTCCAAACGTTCTGTGTCACATCGGCCGGGAGGCCGCCTTCGATGTCGATCACGCCACTGCGTACCGGCCACGGCGCCGTTCCGCTCGGCGACGCGGTCGCCCGGTTCCTGGACCGCTACCGCGACGAGCCCGGTACCGCCGGCACCTACGCCGAGACCCTCATCCACCTGCTGGCGCCGCCGGGCAGAACGCGCCCATCGCCGAACTCGGCCCGCCGCTCTACGCGGTGGTGACGGCCCGCTGGGACGAGCGGGCCCCGGCGACGTGGAACAAGCACCTGTCCGCGCTGCGATCCTTCGCCGCCTACGCGATCCGCAACGAGTGGATCGTCGCTGATCCTGCCCGGCACCTGGAACGCCGGAAGATCACCCAGCGGGACGACCAGGCCGTTCCGCAGGTCCGACTGGAAGCGCTGTCAAGCTGGGCGTCCACCCGCTGGTGCAGCGAACCGATCAGGACGACGAGCGTGGCCGAGCCGGGTCACCGCGAGCACCAGCACGGTCGGGCAGCATCACGTCAAGCAGGATCAGCTCCGGCATGAACGTGCGGGCCGCGGTGAGCGCCTGCAACGCGGTGGTGGCGGTGCGCACCTCGTGCCCGATGTGGCGCAGGTAGCGGGAGACGGCGTCCACGATGGCGGGTTCGTCGTCCGCCACGAGCAGCCTGGCCGCTCTGGCTGGCGTGTCTGCTGGTTCGAGAATGATGCTTCTCCTCGCGGCGCCTCGTCCAGTTGCCGGTAGTGCACCCAGGCCACCGGCACGGGGCTGTGCACAGGTCGCCGTCCCACGACTGATCGCGCACGCGGCCGGAGCGGATCTGCACCTCGTAGCGGTAGAAGGGGTCCACCTCGTTCAGCGCGGCGGCCAGGACTCGCTGGCGGGCGATAACCGCCTGAAGCAGATCTTGGCCGGGCACCCCTTGGGGTACGTCGCGGCCGCCCTGTAGCGCGTCGGCCATCAGCCGGTGCAGGCGCTGCCCGCCGTCGCCGGGGTTGAGGAACCTGCGGACAGCCGTTGGCGGTACCCGTGAGTAACTTAGCGGGATGCTTCAGCAGGTCGCTCTCGGGTTGATCATTTCCGTTCAAGATCTGGACTTGTGGTGTGCTTCCGGTTGTTACCGGGCGCTAGGTGGTGTGCCTACGGTCGTCGGGCATGCCTGCGGAGTTTCTGTCTGATGAGCAGCGGTCGGCGTACGCGAGGTTCAGTGAGATGCCGTCGCTGCCGGACATGGAGAAGTTCTTCTTCCTGGACGCCTTCGACCGGGAAGTGATCGGGCGGTCGCGCCAGGATTCACATCGCCTTGGCGTGGCAATCCAGATCGGGACGGTCCGGTACAAGGGCTTGTTCCTGGAGGACCCTCTGGAGGTGCCGTGGCCGGTGGTGGACTACCTGGCCGAGCAGTTGGGCATCGGGGACCCGTCGCAGGTGAAACGGTACGGCGAGCGACCGAAGACGGTCTATGAGCACGCGTGGATGATCCGGGACGCCTACGGCTACCACGACTTCGACGACCGGGAGTCGTGGCAGGGCCGGGCGCTGTCGAAGCGGTTCTTGACGTTCTTGCACGGGCGGGCGTGGACGCATGCCGAGGGGCCGACGGCGTTGTTCGATCAGTCGGTGGCGTGGCTGCGCCGGCATCGGGTGCTGCTGCCGGGGGTGACGGTGTTGGAGCGGCTGGTCGGCTCGGTGCGGGAGCGGGCGGATGAGCGTCTGTATGCGACGGTGACACGTCAGGTGGAGCGCGCCGATGCAGGGTTGCCGCGGGCGTTGTCGGGGCTGCTGGTGGTACCTGAAGGGGCGCGGATCTCGGAGTTGGAGCGGCTGCGGCAGGCGCCCAAGCGGCAGTCGGGCACGGAGATGGCCAAGGCACTCAAGCGGGTGGACGACATCGCGGCGTTCCGGCTGGGGCGGGTGCGGGTGGACAAGGTGCCGGTGCGGCGGATGAAGACGCTCGCCAAGTACGGGGCGGGTACCAAGGCGCCGCTGCTGGCCCGCCTGGCTGAGCCGCGCAAGACGGCCACGATGCTGGGGGTGACCCGCTCGCTGGAGGCCGAGGCGATCGACGATGCGCTGGATCTGTTCGCGCTGCTGATGGCCACCCGGTTGATCTCGCCGGCGCGGCGCAAGTCGGCGGGCGAGCGGCTGGCGATGCTGCCGAAGCTGGAGAAGGCCTCCAAGCTGCTGTCGCGGGCGGGCCGGGTGCTGGTGGAGCAGCTGGACCTGGTCGCCGAGGTGGGTGCCGATCTGGACGTGGCCGCATTGTGGACGGCGGTCGTCGCGGAAGCGGGCGCGAGCAAGGAACAGGTGCTGGCCGCGCTGGAGCAGGTCGAAGAGCTCGTGCCGGAAGATAACGGGGCCGCGGAGGCGGCGCTGCGCGCCGCGCTGGTGGACAAGTACAACACCGTCCGCCCGTTCTTGAAGCTGCTGGGCGAGTCGAAGGCGTTGGGGGCTGCGGCGGGCGGCCGCAAGGTGCTGGCCGCGGTACGGCGCCTGCCGGAGCTGGCGCGCCGGCACGTCTCGCGCAAGCCCCTGCTGTCGAAGGAGATCGATGCCTCGCTGGTGAGCGCGGCCTGGAAGCGGCCGGTGTTCGCCAACTCCGATCTGCCGGCGGGCGCGGTCGATCGCGATGCCTATGTGGTGTGCGTCCTGGAGGCTCTGTTTCGGGCGCTGCAGGTGCGGGACGTCTTTGCCGCCCCGTCGCTGCGGTGGGCCGATCCGCGTGCCCATCTTCTGGACGGCAAGGCGTGGGAGGCGATCAGTGAGGACGTGCTCGCCTCGCTGTCGCTGACCGATCCGGTCGAGGCGCACCTGGATGCCAAGCTGCTGGCGCTGGATGCGGCGTGGAAGCAGATGGCCGGCCGCCTGACCGAGGCCGGTGACGACGCCTTGGTGCGGGTGGTCACCCCGGCCGACGGGCACGCCCGGTTGTCGGTGGAAAAGCTTGGCGCGCTCGGCGAGTCGCCTTCCCTGAAGTGGCTGCGCGCGGCCTGCCAGGCGATGCTGCCGCGCATCGACCTGCCCGAGCTGCTGCTGGAGGTGCATTCCTGGACCGGGTTTTTGGACGCCTATGTGCATCTGGCCGATGTCTCCACGCGCATGCACGACCTGCCGCGGTCGCTGGTGGCGCTGCTGATCAGCGAGGCCTGCAATGTCGGCCTCACACCGGTGATCAAGGACGGGGACGAGGCGCTGACCCGCAGCCGGCTCTCGCATGTCGACCAGAACTACGTGCGCGCCGAAACCCACGCCGCGGCCAACGCGATCCTCATCGAGGCCCAGCGCGGCGTGCCGCTCGTGAAGTTGTGGGGCGGCGGGCTGCTGGCCTCGGTCGATGGGCTGCGCTTCGTCGTCCCGGTCCAGACGATCAACGCCGCTCCCTCGCCGAAGTACTTCGGCTACAAGCGCGGCCTCACACTCCTCAACGCAGTCAATGATCAAGTGATGGGGATCGGGCAGGTGGTGGTGCCGGGCACGCCGCGCGATTCGCTGTACATCCTGGACTGCCTGATCAACATCGACGCCGGCCCGCAGCCGGAGGTGGTCACGACGGATCAGGCCTCCGATTCGGACATGGTGTTCGGGATCTTCTCGATGCTCGGCTACCGGTTCGCGCCCCGTTTCGCGGACTTGGGCGACCAAAGGTTTTGGCGCGCTGACCTGTCTGACGGGACGACGCCGGCGTATGGGCCGTTGGAGGCGATCGCCCGCAACAAGATCAACCGGCAGAAGATCGCTACGCAGTGGTCGGATATGACCCGGGTGGCCGGATCGCTGGTGACCAACCAGGTGCGCGCCTACGACCTGCTGCGCATGTTCGCCCGCAATGGGCGCCCGACCCCGCTGGGGCAGGCGTTCGCCGAGTACGGCCGCATCGACAAGACCCTGCACCTGCTGTCCATCCTGGATCCGATCGACGACACCTACCGGCGCAAACTCAACAAGCAGCTCACCGTCCAGGAATCCCGGCACCGGCTGGCCCGCAAGATCTGCCACGGCGGCAACGGCCAGATCCGGAAGGCTTATCGGGAGGGCCAGGAAGATCAACTAGCCGCGTTGGGGCTGGTCGTCAATGCGGTCGCGCTGTGGAACTCGAAGTACCTGTCGGCCGCCGTCGACCAGCTGCGGGCGCAGGGCGTGCCGGTCAAGGATGAGGACGCTGCCCGGCTCAGCCCGCTCGGCCACGCCCACCTCAATGTCCTGGGCCGCTATGCCATCGCCTCCTCTGCCCCGGCCGGTGGGCTGCGGCAGCTCGGCGAGATCCCCGACGTGCCCGACAGCGACGCCGACGCGGACGAGGAGGGGTGTAGCCCCTCCCGTCCTCGCCAGGCCGGCGGACCCCGCGAGAGCCCCGCCTGAGCGCGTCGATCGCGGTGGTGTGTAGCCGCGGCAAGCGTGGGAAGGCGAACTGGCTTCTGGCAACGCGTGACTGCGCGCCGCGATGAGAATAGGGAGGCAATGCTGGCATGGCTTCGACGGGCACAGGTGTCGTTGACCGTGAGCGGGTCGGCGTGGCGCCGATCATCGATGGGCGTAAACCGGTCGCGGCGGTGGTCGCGTTGTGGGTGTTCGTGCTGGTGCCGTTCGCGGCACTGGCCGCAGCGATCCCCGTGGCCTGGGGGTGGGGGCTGAGCTGGACCGACGTGGCGATCGCGGCCGGTGCCTACATCCTCACCGGGCTCGGCATCACGGTGGGCTTTCACCGTTACCTCACCCACGGCGCGTTCAAAGCGAGCCGGTGGCTGCGGATCGGCCTGGCCGTGGCTGGGACGCTGGCGGTGCAAGGGTCGGTCATCCAGTGGGTGGCCGACCACCGCCGCCACCATGCCTTCGCCGATCGCGACGGTGACCCGCACTCGCCCTGGCGCTACGGCCGCAGCGTACGCGGCCTGGCCAAGGGACTGGTCTTCGCGCATATCGGCTGGATGTTCGGGCGTGATGTCACCAACCGGGAGCGGTTCGCCAAGGACCTGCTCGCCGACACCGACATGGGCCGCGTGGACCGGCTGTTCGGGCCGCTGGTGGCGGCCTCACTGCTGCTGCCGCCCGCCGTCGGCCTGCTGGCCACCGGCACCTGGCGCGGCGCGCTGACCGCGTTCTTCTGGGGAGCCCTGGTACGGATCGCGCTGCTGCACCACGTCACCTGGTCGATCAACTCCATCTGCCACGTCTTCGGCGAGCGGCCGCTGAAAACCCGCAACGGGGACCGGGCCGCGAACTTCTGGCCGCTGGCGCTCCTGTCGTTCGGCGAGAGCTGGCACAACGGCCACCACGCCGACCCCACCTGCGCCCGCCACGGCGTGCTGCCCGGCCAGATCGACATCTCCGCCCGGCTGATCCGGCTGCTGGAACGGTTCGGCTGGGCCCGTGACGTACGCTGGCCGACCCCGGCACGCCTGGCCGCACGCCTGGCCGCACAACGCCGCGAGCCTTCCTCATGACCGGCCCTGAGCCGGTGCGGCTCAGCCTGGATCCCGACCTCGCGCGCCGGGGCGCGGTGGACGGCGCGTGGTGGCCCGCCAGCTACGACGCCGGCGCGGAACTGCCCGCCCTGATCGCCGCCATCGACCAGCGGCTGCAGCGGCGGGTTCTGCGCGTGGGCCTGCATGTGGACACCTGGGACAACATCCCGCGCCGCATCGCCGCCCCCGGCCGCCAGATCAGAGTGGGCTGGTTCCGCACCATCGACCCCCACCTGGTCAACCTGATCATCCCAGGGATCGAGCACCTCAACCTGCTGGTCATCCCGCCCGGCACCGCGCCCGCCGCCGCCGACAAGGCGCTCGGCCTGGCCACCCGGTGCCGGGGCCGTACCCGCCCCGGCGACATTCTCACCGCCGCAGACCCAGACAACCCCACCACCTCCGCCC
>NZ_SMLD01000079.1:0-41363 GCF_004352805.1 Nonomuraea mesophila | reverse complement strand
GAAGGGGAGGCCGCGCCGCGGCGGGCGGGGGCGCTCAGCCGCCGGGTCCTGATCGGCGGGGTGGCCGGAGGGTGGCTGCTCCTTCAGCAGTTCGGCGACGGACCAGGACCACCGCCCGACCCGTCCGGCAAGCGGCCCCGGCTGGTACGGACGCCCTCGGCGACCCCGGCCGCCAAGGCGGTGAAGCTGCGCCCGGTCACCGGGGCCCAGCTCTGTGACGCCATCCCGGACGCCCTGCGCAAGAGCCTGGTCACCGACGGCAAGTACGGCGGGAGGGACGCCTCCACCGGGGCCGCCGCGGAGGACGACAAACAGGCGAGCTGCGGATGGCGCAACAACAAGATGGACGTCGGCGGCGGCGTCATCGGCCATCGCAGCCTGACCATCTCCGTCCAGGCCAAGAGCTCAGGCACCCAGAACGCGATCGAGTACGCCAAGGACCGCTTCGAGCGGGACCAGAAGATGCACGAGAAGCGGGTCAACGTACGGGACGGGCGCCGGGTCGACGGGAAGACCTCCGGCTCGGCGTTCGGCGAGACCATCAAGCTGGACTACGGCGACGCCTCGTACAGCCAGAGCTCGATCGGGCACAGCGGCCTGTCCGCCGAGGTGTACGTCCGGCAGGGGCCGTGGCTGATCAACATCCGGTACGGCGGCAGCAACCGTTCCGGCCGGAAGTATCCCGAGGGCGACGAGGTGCGCGCCGCGGCCGGCAAGGTCGCCGAGCGCATCACCGCGGAGATGGCCAAGGACGCCTCGAAGGTCAAGGTCGGCGGGCCCTGCGGGATCCTCAGCGTCGCGGACGTGCAGTCGGCGTTCTTCCCCACCGTCTCCGGGCCGTCCGTGGGCGACAACGACGGGCGGATCAAGCAGACCACGTGCACCTGGACCATCCAGGAGGCGGTCGAGCACGAGCCGGGCCAGGAGTACACCGCCAGGGGCGGAAGCCTGCGCGTCCACGTCGTCGACTGGGGGAAGGACGGCAGCAGCGGATCGGACTTCCAGTTCGACCGTGACGCCAAGAAGTACGACCGCTACCGCGCCAAGGGCGGCATCGGCAACAGCGTGAGCCACACCACGTACGGGCCCAGGGAGGAGCTCTCCGGGCTCGGGGAGAAGGCGTTCGCCGTGCTGTCGACGACCACCACCCCGGGCGAGGAGGACAAGGAACCCCGGCAGGAGTTGCTCGTCAAGGTCCTGTCCGGCGAGCGTACGGTCGAGTTCACCTTCAGGGGCACGACGGCCGGCGGCGGCATCGTCGCGGCCGGCGACTACGAGAAGCCGGTCTTCGAGCCCGCGGTCGCCAGGTCCGCCGTGACGGGGCTGGCCAAGACGTTCCTCGCCGGACTGAAATGACCGGCGGCGCGGAGGGGTCCGGCGCCGCGGTCATGCGGGGCTGACCGCCGCGGTCACAAGCCCGCCGGCGGCAGGGGGTTGCCCGCCCGGCGGGGGAGCGTGCTGGAGGGGCGCCGCCCCTCCAGCACGCACTCCTCACACTCACGCCCGGACGTCTGCCGGCGGATCTTTCGTACGCGCTCGCCGCCGGCGCCACGCGCGGCTGCCGGGTCCGCGTGGCGCAGGTGCGTGCCTGCGGAACGACCGATGTGCGCCTGCCGGGGTCGCCCAGCGTGCGGCTGGGGCAAGCGGGGCGAGTGGGCAACCATCCATAGATACCGCACGCGAAACTAATTTTCCACATTTACTGCGAGATGGAAAATTTCTTCCTACATTGCTTGACCTGGGCGGTTAACACTGGGAAAGCTGTGGCAGGACAGCCGCAGCGTGAAAGGAACCCCCATGGTGACTGTCCGCGCGTTCGTGCCTGGCGACGAACGCCCTCTGGTGGACGCCTGGAACCGGAGCATGCCAGGAGACCCCACCACCTCCGGATGGTTCCGCGACTGCGTGCTGCTCGACCCCAACTTCGATCCCGAGGGCCTGCGGGTGGCCGTGGTGGACGGGCGGGTGGCGGGCTGCGCGTACGCCGTCCGCCGGCTGACGCCCCTCGCCCCCGGCACCGATCTGGAGCCGGAGACCGGCTGGATCCCGTTCTTCTTCGTCGCGCCCGAGCACCGGGGTGGCGGGCTGGGGCGGCGGCTGGTGGGGGAGGCGCTGGCGTTCCTGGAGGGTGCCGGCCGGACCAAGGTGGATTTTTCGTCGTATACGCCGAACTACGTGTTGCCGGGTGCCGACCCGGAGCTCTACCCCGCCGGGTTCCGGCTGCTGGAGGCGATGGGCTTCCGCACGTTGTACTCGCCGGTCGCGATGGACCGCACGCTCGTCGGCTACGTGACCCCGGAGGACGTGCACGAGCTGCGCGCCAGGCGCGAGAGCGAGGGGTACGCCTTCCGCAGCCCTGCCGTGGGCGAGCTGCCGCAGCTGATCCGCTTCGCCGCCGACGTCTTCAACCCCGACTGGGGTGAGGCGATCCGCCACCACCGCGACCCCGGGCGCATCGTGATCGCCGAGAAGGACGGCATCGTGGGCTTCGCCCTCTACGCGGCCTACCGTGGCATCCCCGAGCGCTTCGGTCCCTTCGGCGTCGACCCGGGGCAGCGCGGCACCGGCCTCGGCAAGATCCTGCTCCACCTCACCATGACGATGATGCGGGCCGAAGGGCTCCACTCGTCGTGGTTCCTGTGGACCGGCGAGACCAGCCCCGCCGGCCACCTCTACACCAAGGCCGGCTACGAGATCACCAGGCGGTTCCACGTGATGAGGCGAGAAGCATGACGCACGTTCTGGCCATCGGCGCCCACGCGGGCGACCTCGACCTGACCGCGGGCGCGGTGCTCGCCCAGCACGTCCTGCGCGGCGACCGCGCGACGCTGCTGCATCTGACGCTCGGCGAGCGCGGCCACCCCACGGTGCCGGTGGCCGAGTACGCCAAGCAGAAGCGTGAGGAGGCCGAGACGTTCGCCGAGCGGATCGGCGCCGGCGTGCGCTTCCTCGACTACGAGGACGGCCTGCTGCCGGAGGACGACGACGTCAAGATGCGCGTCGGCGACCAGATCAGGGAGCTGCGCCCGGACGTCATCCTGACCCATTGGAGCGCGTCCATCCACAAGGATCACGCTCGTACCCACCGCATCGTCGAGGACGCCCGCTTCTACGGCGGGTTGAAGACCCTCGAACGCGAGCAGCCCGCCTACTGGGCGAGCGAGCTCTACTACGCCGACAACTGGGAGGACGCCGAGGGGTTCGCCCCCGACGTGTTCGTCGAGCTGAGCGAGGAGGCGTACGAGATCTGGTCGCAGGCGATCACCGGCTACGCCTACGCCAGGGGCGAGACCTACGGCTTCCCGTACGTCGACTACTACCGCGCGCTGACCATCGTGCGCGGCGCACCAGCCGGATTCGGCCGCGCGCAGGCGTTCGCCGCCCCCAAGGGCTCGCGCGTCCACCGGACGAAGTATTTCGGAAAGGCAGCCCCCCAATGATCAGGCCCCCTGTGAAACGTCTGGTGGCGGTGTTCGCCGCCCTCGCCCTCGCCGGTTGTTCCGGCGGTGGCAACGGCGGGAGCGGCGGAGGTGAGGCCGCACCGCCGCTCATCATCCATGCCGTGGACTCGGGCACGTTCCAGGAGGACTTCAACCCGTACCACCTCGAAGGCGTGAACTTCGGGACGAGCGGGATGATCCACGAGACCCTCATGTACTTCAACAAGCTCAAGCCCGGTGAGATCACGCCGTGGCTGGCGTTGAAGCACGAGTGGTCAGACAAGGGCAAGTCGGTCACGTTCACCCTGCGCCAGGGCGTGAAGTGGACCGACGGGAAGCCGTTCACGGCCGACGACGTCGCCTTCACGTTCAAGATGCTCAAGGACAACCCGGAGCTCAACAGGAACGCGCTGGAGATCGCCGACGCCGAGGCGCTGGCGCCGGACAAGGTGCGCATCGACTTCGAGAAGACCTCCTACGCCAAGCTGTTCAACATCGCGGG
Organism: Nonomuraea mesophila; assembly: GCF_004352805.1. Taxonomy (NCBI): domain Bacteria; kingdom Bacillati; phylum Actinomycetota; class Actinomycetes; order Streptosporangiales; family Streptosporangiaceae; genus Nonomuraea; species Nonomuraea mesophila. The sequence continues at coordinate 37,421 of NZ_SMLD01000079.1, read as the reverse complement.
CAACTCGCCGATCGTGCCCAAGCACCTGTGGGAGAAGGAGAAGGACCCGGTCACCTTCACCAACACCAAGCCGGTCGGCACCGGCCCCTACACGCTGTCGAAGTTCTCGGCCCAGCTGTACGAGCTGGTCAAGAACCCGAACTACTGGCAGCCGGGCAAGCCCGAGGTGCCGGTGCTGCGCTTCCCCGCCTACACCGCCAACGCCGTCCAGACGGCGCTGCAGCAGGGCGAGGTCGACTGGGCGGGCGCGTTCGTACCGGACATCCAGAAGATCTACGTGCAGGGCAAGCCGGAGCAGAACAAGTTCTTCTTCCCGCCCGAGGGCGTGGTGACGCTGCTGCCCAACCTGACCCACCCGATCCTGTCCAAGCCGGAGGTGCGCCAGGCCATCAGCCTCGCCATCGACCGCGAGAAGATCGTGCGGGTGGCCGAGCGGGGCTACACCAAGGTCGCGCATCCGACCGGCGTGCCGATGCCGGGCGGGGAGGCGTACGTGCCGCCCGAGTACAAGGACGCGGCGTTCACGATGGACCTGGCCAAGGCCAAGGAACTGCTGAAGGGCATCGACCCCGCCAAGCTGAAGTTCACGCTGCTGGTGCCCTCGCCGTTCACCGACTGGGTCAACGCGGCGCAGCTCATCAGGGAGGACCTCGCCAAGATCGGCATCACCGTCGACACCAGGGGCGTGGCGTTCCAGGACTGGGTCTCCAAGGTCGGCAAGGGCAACTACGAGCTGTCGATCAGGGCCACCGCGGCCGGTCCGACCCCCTACTTCCAGATGCGCTCGATGCTGTTCGGCGGCCTGGCCGAGCCCGTCGGCGAGTCGGCGACCGGCAACTACCAGCGCTGGAAGGACGCCGAGACCGACCGGCTGATCGAGCAGTACGCCGCCACCGAGGACGAGGCCGAGCAGCAGAAGGCCACGCAGGGGCTCGGCAAGATCATGGTGGAGAAGCTGCCCACCCTGCCGCTGTTCTACAGCCCGTCCTGGGCGCAGTACCGCACGAACAAGTACGTCGGCTGGCCGTCCGAGCAGGACCCGTACGCCATGCCGTCGCCGTACACCTCGCCCGACGCGGCCGTCGTGCTGCTGCGTCTGAAGCCGGCCGCCACGTGAGGTTCCTGGCCCGGCGGCTCGGCTTCTACCTCCTGACGGCCTGGGCCGCCATCACGCTCAACTTCCTGATCCCCCGGCTCATGCCGGGGGATCCGGTGGAGCTGCTGGTGGCCAGGATGAAGGGCAACGTCGAACCCGAGGCCATCGACGCGATGCGCCGCGCGTTCGGCATCAGCGACGCGAACCTGTGGCAGCAGTACCTCGACTACCTCGGCAACCTCGCGCGCGGCGAGCTGGGCCGTTCGATCACGTTCTTCCCCACCGAGGTGTCCACGGTCATCGCCGACAGCCTGCCGTGGACGGTCGGGCTCGTCGGGGTGGCCACGCTGATCAGCTACCTGATCGGGACCTCGCTCGGCGTGCTCATGGCGTGGAAGCGCGGCACCTGGCTCGACGGGGTGCTGCCCGCGGCCACGTTCATGCACGCGGTGCCGTACTTCTGGGTGGCGCTGGCGCTCGTGTTCGTCTTCGGCGTGACCCTGCAGTGGTTCCCGGTCTCGCGGGCGTACGGGCTGGACGTGATGCCCGGCATGACCGGCGAGTTCGCGGCGAGCGTGCTCTACCACGCGGCGCTGCCCGCCATCACGATCGTGATCGCCTCGATGGCCGACCGCATCCTCGGCATGCGCAACGTCATGGTGACGACGCTGGGCGAGGACTACGTGGTCATGGCCGAGGCGAAGGGGCTGACCTCGCGGCGGGTGATGTGGGCGTACGCGGCCCGCAACGCGATCCTGCCCAACATCACCAGCTTCGCCCTCTCGCTCGGCTTCGTGGTGGGCGGCTCGGTGCTGACGGAGATCGTCTTCTCGTACCCGGGGATCGGGTCGATGTTGCTCAAAGGCGTTGAGAACGAGGACTTCCCGCTCATGCAGGGCATCTTCCTCGTCATCTCGCTGGCCGTGCTCGTCGCCAACTTCCTGGCCGACCTGGCGTACGTCGTGCTCGACCCGCGAACCAGGCAGGAGTCCGAATGAAGATCAAGATCGGCTTCGGCATTCTCGTCTTCTTCGCGCTGATGGCCCTGGCCGGGCCGCTGCTCATCGGCGCCGACCCTGCCGCCACCAGCGACGACGGGCTGCAGGGCCCATCGGCCGAGCACTGGCTCGGCACCACGCAGACCGGCCAGGACATCCTCACCCAGATCGTGTACGGGGCCCGCATCTCGATGGGCGTCGGCGTGTTGTCGGCCGTCATCGCCAACCTGCTCGCGATCCTCGTCGGACTCGTCGGCGGCTATTTCGGCGGCGCGGTCGACGAGGTGCTGTCCGTGCTCACCAACATCTTCCTGGTGCTGCCCGCCCTCCCGTTGATCATCGTGCTGGCCGGCTACCTGCCGCAGCGCGGCGTCGGCTCCGTGGCGGTGGTGATCGCGGTCACCGGCTGGGCGTGGGGCGCCCGCGTGCTGCGCGCCCAGACCCTTTCGATCCGGCGGCGTGACTTCGTCCAGGCCGCCAGGGCGAGCGGCGAGGGGCCGCTGCGGATCATCTTCTTCGAGATCATGCCGGTGTTGCTGCCCGTCATCGCCACCAGCTTCCTGGCCACCGTGGTCGCCGCCATCCTGGCCGAGGCCGGGCTGTCCTTCCTCGGCCTGGCCGACCTGTCCACGGTCAGCTGGGGCAGCATGCTGTACTTCGCGCAGAACGGGCAGGCGCTGCTCATCGGGGCATGGTGGTGGTTCATCCCGCCCGGGTTGTGCATCGCGCTCATCGGCACCGGCCTCGCGCTGGTGAACTTCGGCATCGACGAGATCGCCAACCCGCGCCTGCGCACGATCAAGGTCAAGGCGCCCCGGAAGGCCCGTACATGAACGTCCTGGAGATCCGCGACCTCGGCGTCGACTACCTGTCGCAGAGCGGCGCCGTGCACGCCGTCGCCGACGTCTCGCTCGACCTGCGGCGGGGCGAGATCCTCGGCCTCGCAGGGGAGAGCGGCAGCGGCAAGTCCACGCTGGCCAACGCCGTCGCCCGGCTGCTGCGCCCGCCCGCCGCGATCACCTCCGGCTCGGTGGTCTACCACCGCCAGGACGGCACCGCCGTGGACGTGCTCGCCCTCAAGCGGGACGAACTGCGCGCCTTCCGCTGGAAGGAACTGGCCGTCGTCTTCCAGAGCGCCATGAACTCGCTCAACCCGGTCAGCACCGTCGGCGCCCAGATCGACGACGTGCTGCGCATCCACGCCCCCAAGATGTCGCGCAACGACCGGGCCGAGCGGGCCGTCGAGTTGCTGCAGCGCGTCGGCATCAGCGCCGACCGGCGGCGGGCGTACCCGCACGAGCTGTCGGGCGGCATGCGGCAGCGGGCCGCCATCGCGATCGCGCTCGCCCTCAACCCCGAGGTCATCATCATGGACGAGCCGACCACCGCGCTCGACGTGGTGGTGCAGCGCGACATCCTCCACGAGATCAGGGCGCTCAGGGAGGAGTACGGCTTCGCGGTCGTGTTCATCACGCACGACCTGTCGCTGCTCATGGAGATCTCCGACAGGATCGCCATCATGTACGCGGGCCGCGTCGTCGAGACCGGCACGGCCGAGGCGCTGCACAGGACGCCGCGGCACCCGTACACGCTGGGTCTGCTCCGCTCGTTCCCCCGCCTGCACGGGCCCCGCGAGGAGTTGCTCGGCATCCCCGGAACCCCGCCCGACCTGCGTGCGCTGCCGCCCGGCTGCGCCTTCCACCCGCGCTGCGGGCGGGCCGTGGAGGAGTGCTCCACGCGGTTGCCGCTGCTGACGCGCGGGCCGAACGGCTCGGACGGCTCCGACGGCGAGGTGGCGTGCCTGCTGAACGACGGCCGCGGTGTGGAGGAAACATCATGATCGTTCTTGAGGGCCGTAACCTCACCAAGCACTTCACCTCCGCCCGCGGGCCACGGGGGCGGCTGGGGAAGCGGCCGCCCGTACGCGCCGTGGAGGACGTGTCGATCGCGCTGCGCGCCGGCTCGGTGTCGGCGCTCGTGGGGGAGAGCGGCTGCGGCAAGAGCACGGTGGCCCGGCTGCTCGCGCAGGTCTACCCGGCCACGTCAGGAGAGCTGCTGCTGCGCGGCGAGCCGGTGCGCGCGCATCGCGGGGCGGCGTTCCGCGACTACCGGCGCCAGGTGCAGCTGATCTTCCAGGACCCGTTCTCCTCCCTGAACCCCTTCCACCGGGTGCGCTACCACCTGGCCAGGCCGCTGCGCATCCACGGGCACGTCCGCTCGGACGAGCAGGAGCACAAGCGGGTCGCCGAGCTGCTCGAACGGGTGAGCCTCACGCCGGTGGAGCAGTTCATGGACAAACTGCCCCACGAGCTGTCCGGCGGGCAGCGGCAGCGGGTGGCGATCGCCCGGGCGCTGGCCGTCGAGCCCGTCGCGCTGATCGCCGACGAGCCCGTGTCGATGCTGGACGTGTCGATCAGGCTGGGCGTGCTGCGGCTGCTGGAGGAGCTGGCCAAGGAGAGCGGGCTGGCGCTGCTGTACATCACGCACGACATCGCCAGCGCCCGCTACTTCGCCGAGGACATCACGGTGATGTACGCGGGCCGGCTCATCGAGAGCGGACCGAGCGAGGCGGTCACCCAGTCGCCCCGGCACCCGTACACGCGGCTGCTGCTGGAGTCGGCGCCCGACCCCGACCGGGTCACGCCGCGCGACACCGCCCGGCACGGTGAGCCGCCCAGCCTCATCGACCCGCCCGGCGGGTGCCGTTTCCATCCGCGCTGCCCGGTGGCGCTGCCGGTGTGCTCGACCGAGGTGCCGGGGCGTACGGAGCTGGGCGAGGGACGCTGGACGCACTGCTGGCAGGCGGAGACGCCGGAGGCGGCGGACCTCACGCGCGGGTGACGACGCTTCCTGCCTGGTAGGCCCGGGTCCCGGTGTCGGCGTTGCTCCTCGCCCACAACACCGCCGCCACCGCCGCCGCCGCGATCAGCAGCACCAGCCCTCCGGCCAGGATCACCCACCACCAGCCGGACCTGGGCGGCCTGGCCTCGTAGGTGGGCACGTCGGGCAGCATGTCGGGCGTGTAGGACAGGCGCTGGGTGGACGGCGACTCCGGCGTGCCCTGCGGGGGCGGCCCGGGCGGCGGGACCGGGTGAGGGAATCGGTGCCTGATCGTCCGGTTGGGATCGAATTCCTGGCCGCCTGACTGCTCTTGCGTCATGATCCCCCCACGCATATGTGAGTTACGCCCACATTCTCACACTTACATCCCGCTTTCGGGGTGATGAGATCGTGTGCGGTCACGGGGTGAGGGCGGTGATCCTCACCGTACGTGGGAGCAGCCGGGCCCGGGGTCGACGGCGTTGGCGATCACGTCGTCGAGCCGGTCGCGCGCGGCGAGCAGGTCGGTGATCTGCTGGTCGATGCGGACCCGCTCGCTCGTCAGCCGGTCGAGGAGCTCCGGGGGAGCCTGCGCCGCACCCGAGTCCACGCACGGCAGCACCTCGCGGACCACTCTGCTCGGCAGGCCCGCGGCGTACAGCTGCTGGATGAGCCGGACCCGGCCGACGGCGGTGTCGGGGTAGTGCCGCTGGCCGCTGGGACTGCGGCAGGCCTGGAGCAAATCCTGTTCCTCGTAGTAGCGCAGCGCCCGGACGCTCACTCCCGCCTTGTCGGCGACCTCACCGATGCGCACGCGTCCTCCTCTGCTCGGGCGGCCCGCCCGACTTGCACCTGACGTCAACGTCAGGTTTTAGCGTAGTGGGCGCCGGCGCTCGCCGGACATTCACCCATTGATCCCATGAACGGCCGGTTCAGGCCACCTGGAAGGAACAGCGTCATGCGCGCAGTGCGATATCACGAGTACGGCGGTGTGGAGACCCTCGTGGTCGAGCAGGTGCCGGACCCGCATCCCGGGCCCGGCGAGATCCGCATCCGCGTCGCGGCGGCGGCCGTCAACCCTATCGACTGGAAGGCGCGGTCGGGTGCGTTGCGCGAGGTGCTCCCCGTGGACCTGCCCGCGATTCCCGGGCGTGACGCCGCAGGCGTGGTCGACGAGATCGGTGAGGGTGTGCAGGGGGTGGCCATCGGCGACCGGGTCTTCGGACTGGGCGGCGTCACCGGCGCGACAGCGGAGCTGGCCGTGCTCTCGGCCTGGGCCCACACGCCCGCCACGTGGACCGACGAGGAGGCCTCCGGCGCCGGTCTGGCATCCGTGACCGCGATGGGCGGGCTGGGCGTGCTCGGCCCGTTGGGGGGGGCGCACCCTTCTCGTCGAGGGCGCGGCCGGAGGCGTGGGCAGTGCCGCCGTCGAGATCGCGGTGGCTCAGGGCGCCACCGTGATCGGGACGGCCAGTGAGCGCAACCACGCGTTCCTCACCTCCCTCGGTGCCGTCCCCACCACCTACGGCAGCGGCCTCGCGGAGCGCCTCGCAGCCCTGGCTCCGGACGGCGTCGACGTCGCGCTCGACACCGCGGCCTCCGGCTCGCTGCCCGACCTGATCGCGATCGCAGGCGATCCCGCTCGCGTGTCGACGGTCGCCGACCACGCCAACGCGCGCCGCCTGGGTGTGCATCTGGCCGACGCGCGGAACGACTCCACGCTCCTCGCCGAAGCCGGCGAACTCGGCCGGCAGGGCCGCTACACGCCGCGCATCGAGCAGACGTATCCCATCGAACGGATCGCGGAAGCCCACACGTACGCCGAGCGTGGGCACACGCGGGGCAAGGTCGTGATCCGCGTCCGGGCTCGGTGACGTCAGTTCTGGCCGCCGTAGGGCGGCTGCTGCCACCCCTGCTGCGGCGGCTGCTGGGGGTAGGGCTGCTGCGGGTAGGGCTGCTGGTGCTGCCCCTGCGGCTGCTGCCAGCCCTGCGCCTGGCCGGGCTGCGGGTGGTGCGGTGACGGCGGCTGCTGCGGGTCACGCCGGGCGATCACGCCGGCGATCAGCAGGCTCGTGCCGGCCACGTTGAAGATCATGCTCACGGCGCTGATGAGCATGGCCGCGCCGCCCGCGCCCAGGGCGTCGTACAACGAGGAGGCGATGAATCCGAGGACGACGTTCATGAGCACCCCCACGAGCAGGACGGCGCAGCCGGCCATGCCCAGCGTCGCGCCGCGCCCATGGGCCCGCCGGTTCATCGCCGTCACGATGATGCCGCCCACCAGCACGACGACCAGGACGAGAGGGAAGATGATGCTGATCACATTGAGCATTAAGCCAACTCCGGGGGTTGCGGGGTCTGCTCGACGGTAGCCGATCGCCTGGCCTCGTCCACCGCCTTGCTGATCGAGCCGAGGTCCAGGGCGCCTTGGTAGCGCACGCCGTTGAGGAAGAGGGTGGGGGTCCCGCGGACACCGCTGTCGCGGCCGGAGACCTCGTCGGCGGCGATCCTGTCGGTGTGGCGGGGCACGTCCGTCCAGGGCTCGACGTCGAGCTGGGCGGCGTAGTGCTCGAGGTCGGCGTCGGTGAGGAAACGCTGGTTGTCGTACAGGATGTCGTGCATCTCCCAGAACCTGCCGGCATCGGCCGCGGACTCCGCCACCACCGCGGCGGGGGCGGCTCGCGGATGCAGGGTGCGCAGCGGGAAATGCCGGAACACCACCCGCACGTCGGGGTTCTTCTTGCGCAGCTCCTCCAGCACCGGGTGGAGGCGTCCGCAGTAGGGGCACTCGAAGTCGCCGTACTCCACGATCGTCACCCTGGCCTTCTCCGGGCCGCGTACGTGGTCGGCGGGGCCCACGGGCGCGGTCAGCAGCTCGGGCAGTTCCTCCTCGGGCTCGGCATCGGGCGGCGCGCACACGCCACCGCGGTCCCAGGCCAGCTTGAAGATCAGCCAGCCCAGCACCGCGGACAGCAGCGAGCCCGCCAGGATCCCGATCTTCGCCTGGGACTGGATGCCCGGATTGCCGTCGAAGGCCAGGTCCACGATGAACAGGGACACGGTGAAGCCGATCCCGGAGACCGCCGCGCCGCCGAACAACTGCCCCCACACCAGGTTGCCCGGCAGCGTGCCCCATCCGAACCGCAGCGGGACCCACGTACCCAGCGAGATGCCGACGAACTTGCCCACCACGAGCCCCAGCGTCACGCCGATGGACACGGGTGAGGTGAGGGCGGCCCGCAGGGACTCGCCGTCCAGCACCACGCCCGCATTGGCCAGCGCGAAGACCGGCACGATGACGTAGGAGCTCCACGGCTGCAGCCGCAGCCGCAGCCGCTCGTTGACCGAGACGGCCCGCTGCACCCGCAGCGTGGCCTCCCTGGCCGCCCGCGCGCTCGGCGAGCTGGTGAACGACTGTACGGCCTCGCCGGCGAGCAGCAGCTTCTGGTCGGTCGGTGCGTAGACGAAGACCAGGATCCCCAGCGCGATGCCGACCAGCGTGGGGTGGATGCCGCTCTCCAGCGTGGCCACCCACAGCCCGAAGCCCAGCACGATGTAGGCGGGCGCCCGCCAGATCTTCAGCTTGCGCAGGGTCAGGATGGCGGCGAGCAGTGCGAACGCGCTGAGGAGTGCGGGGACGGACAGGCTTTCCGTGTAGAACAACGCGATGACGAGGATCGCCAGGACGTCGTCCACGATGGCGAGCGTCATCAGGAACGCCCGCAGCGGATCGGGGCAGCGGGCGCCCACGACGGCGAGCACGCCCAGCACGAAGGCGGTGTCGGTGGCGATCGGCACGCCCCACCCCACCTCCCCGGGCCCGCCGAAGTTCAGCAGCAGATAGATCCCGGCAGGGACGAGGATCCCGCCCAACGCGGCCAGGGCGGGCACGGCCAGGAGACGGCGGTCGCGCAACTGCCCGAGCCGCACCTCGTACGACACCTCGAGCCCGATGAGGAAGAAGAAGACGGCCATCAGACCGTCGTTCACCCAGTGCCGCAGGTCGAGGGAGAAGAGCGCGTCCCCGAAGGAGATGCCTGTCGGGATGTGCCAGAAGGCTTCGTACGTGTCGCCCCATGGGGAGTTGGCCCACAACAGGGCGAGCAGGGTCGCGCCGAGCAAGACGGTCGTGCTGCCCGCCTCGGTCCGCAGAAAAGCCCGCAACATGACAGATTCACCCCCAGGTGTTCGATCCTAGAGGTGTCCTGACAACTCCCCGCGAGCCGCCCGGACCGGACTTCTCCCGCGGCGTCGCCCCGCCCGCGCCGCCGCTGTCACCGCAGGTACAGGAACCCGACGCCGAGGGCGCCGAAGCTGGTGCTGTGGACGACGGCGAGGGCGCCGCGGAGTACTCTGGGCGGTCGCGACGGCCGCCGGCGGCGAAGGAGATGCGATGGGAAGCCGACGGTGGAGCCGGTCGAGCGGCACCCGTGACACACTGCTGCGCGCCGCCCGCGAGGTCTTCCTGGCCAAGGGCTACGCCGAGGCGACCGTGGCCGACATCGTCGAGGCGTCCGGCATCAGCGTCGGCAGCCTCTACCACCATTTCGGCGGCAAGCCCGGCCTGTTCCTGGCGTTGTGGGAGCAGTTCATGCGCGGCCAGGAGGAACGCACGGCCAAGGCGGCCAAGGCAGCCGAGGGCACGGGCGAACGTTTCCTCGCCGGCGCCCGCGCCTACCTGGAGGGCTCGTGGGAGCATCGGGAGGTGGCCAGGTTGTTCCTGGAGAACGACGGTCCCATCGAGTTCGTCCCGCTGCGCCGCCGGCGCGGCTGGGACTGGATCGGCGGCAACAAGCGGCTGCTCGGCCTGGCGGACACCCGCGAGAGCCACGTGCTCGTCGTGCTGCTCACGACCATGATGGGCGAGGCGGGCCGGGAGGTCGCGGCCTGCGAGACCGGCGAGGACGCCAGGGTGACGATCGATGAGGTGATCCGCCTGGTGAGGCGGCTGCTGCCTACAGCGGACGGCGTAGCCGGGCCGACTCCTTGAGGACGACGACACGGCAGGAGGCGGATGCCAGCGTGGAGGTCATGGATGCTCTTCGCAGGGCGCTGGGCCTGCTGTCGACCTGCTACGCGCTGGTCTTCCTGCTGTTCGCGCTGCCGCATTGGGGGATTGCGCCGGGCCTGTTGGACGAGCCCGTGATCACACCGGCGGCGGTCGTCGAGACGTTGTGCGCGGCCGCCCTGCTCGCCGGCGCCCATGGTGCGCTGGCCGGGCGCTTCTGGGCCTGGAACGGGCTGATCTACAGTCACGCCGCGGCGCTGGGCGGAGTGGTGCTGGGCATCCTGGCCATGGCTCTCAGCGGGAGCTCGGGCTCGGCGCTGCTCACCTGGTATCACGGCTGCATGGCCGCCGTGCTCGCCGCGGGCCTCGCGTCGGCCTTCTACGTCTCCAGGGTGCGCAGGTAGGCGGCGGCTTCGTCGAGGTGGTCCTCGCCGAAGACCCGGATGCCGTCGCGCTCCAGCAACGCCGTCGTGACGCCCTGGCCCGCCGTGCGCCGCCCCTCGAAGCTGCCGTCGTAGACGGAGAGCACGCCGCACGAGGGGCTGCCCTCCTTGAGCACCGCCATCCGGATGCCGGACGAGCGCGCGAGCGCGAGCGCCGACCGCGCGCCCGCCATGAACGCGGCCGTCACGTCGGAGCCGTCGGACGCCAGCACGCGGGCCGCGCCCGAGAGCACGGCCGCGCCGCCCGCGCCGTCCTCGATCTCGGCGGCCGGGCGCGGGACCGGCAGCCCGCCCTCCACCTCGGGGCAGAACGGCACCAGCCGCCCCTGCGCGCGCCACGTGGCGAGCCAGGCGTCGGAACTGGTCTTCGCGCCGCCGTCGTAGCGCACCTTGCGCCCCATCAGGCAGGCGCTGACGAGGATCCTCTCCACGTTCCCTATCCTATGAGCACGATCGGCACCAGCGAGACGGCGGCCAGCGCGATGGCGGTCCAGAACGCGTACGCGAACGGGTGGGCTCCGCCGAGTGACGCCTGCAGCACCACGGTGAGCACGGCGACGCCGAACGGCGCGGCCAGCCGCACCGCGATCGTGCTGAGCGTGGTCGCGGCCGGGAGGGCGGTGCGCTCCAGCGTCCTGAACGCGGCGGCCATCAGCGACGTGGACACCAGGCCGTGCCCGAGCCCGAGCCAGAACATCGCCACCATGCCGCCGTCGAGCAGCACGAACGCCGCGATGCCCGTCACCGCCACGACGACGCCCGCGGCCCCCGCACCGCGTGGGCCCCGGCTGTCGGTGAGCTTGCCCGCCAGCGGCATCGTCAGCGCCGCGCCGATGCCCATCGGGGCCAGCAGCAGGCCCGCCTCCAGGGCGCTGCCGCCCTCGGCGAGCTGGGTGTGGAGCGGCACGAGCACGGTGAAGCCGAACAGTGCGGCCGAGTAGCACACCAGCGCGCACACCGCCGCGGCGAACGACCGGTCGCCGAACAGCCGCAGGTCCAGCAGGGGCCCGGGGGCCCGCAGGGCCCGCAGCACGAACGCGGCGACCAGCGCCACACCGGTCCAGAGCGCGGGGTGCAGCGGCGAGGAGCCGTTGCCCACCTCAGACAACCCGTGCACCAGGGCGGCCAGGCCCGGCGAGAGCAGCGCGAGCCCCACCACGTCGAGCCTGCGCGGGCTCGCGCCCGGCTCGCGGGGCAGCAGCACGTACGCGGCCACGAGCGCCGCCGCGCAGACCGGCACGTTGACCAGGAACAACCACCGCCAGCCGAGCCCCTCCACGATCACCCCGCCGAGCGGCGGCCCCAGCACGGGCGCCAGCATCGCCGGGACCGAGATCATGGCCATCGCGCGGCCCATCCGCTCCTGCCCCGCCGCCTGGGCCAGCAGCGTCTGCCCGACCGGCAGCAGCAGGCCCCCGCCCAGCCCCTGCACCGCGCGGAAGGCGACGAGGCTGCCGGCCGACCAGGCGGCGGCGCTGAGGGCGGATCCCGCCACGAACAGCACGAGCGAGAGCAGCCAGACGTTCCTGGCGCCGAACCTGCCGACCGCCCAGCCGGTGACGGGCACCGTCATGGACAGCGCCAGCAGGTAGCCGGTGACCGCCCACTGCATGGTGGCGAGCGTCGTGTGGAAGCCGCGGGCCAGGGTGCCGAGCGCGACGTTGACGATCGTGGTGTCGAGCATCGTCATGACGACGCCCAGGAGCACCACCAGGCCGGTGGCGCGGAGCGGGTTCCGTACACCGTATCGCATGTCGTACAGCGTATCAGTTTCGTACGGTGTCTAGAATCGAGGGTGTGAGCTCTATCTGGTCCCGGCCGCCGCCGCCCCGCCGTCCCGCGCTGAGCAGGGAGGCGATCGTGGCCGCCGCCGTCGCGATCGCCGACGCGGAAGGGCTGGGCGCGGTCTCCATCCGGCGCGTCGCCGCCGAGCTCGGCGCGCGGGCCATGACGCTCTACTCCTACATCGAGCGCAAAGAGGACCTGCTGGCGCTGATGCACGACGAGATCGCCGCCGAGGTGCTCGTCGACGAGCCGTTGCCGGACGACTGGCGGGAGGCGCTGCTGCTGCTCGCCCGGCGCGAGCGCGCGATGGTGCTGCGCCACCCGTGGCGGGTCGAGCTGATCTCGCAGCGGGTCGAGGTCGGGCCCAACGGGCTGCGTCACGTGGAGCAGAAGCTGTCCGTGCTGGACAGGCTCGGCGTCGACCGGCTGACGGCCTGGCGGATCCTCACCGCGTACGCCGACCACATGACCGGATTCGTGATCAGGGAGGCGACCGAGCGCCGCGAGCCCAGGGAACGGGGCGTCAACGACGCCGAACGGGCCGCCGTCGCAGAGCCGTACATCAGGGAGCTGATCGGCAACGGCGAGTTCCCGCGGCTGGCGCCGATGATCGAGCAGGGTGTGGGGGGCGCCGACGACAACTTCGAGCGCGGCCTCACCTGGTTGCTGGACGGAATCGAGGCCGACCTGCGCGGGCGATAGCCTTACCTGCGATGAACACCGTCGTCTCCACGATCGTCATCGCCGGCTCGCTGCTGCTCATGCTGGTGAGCCTGGTCGTCGCCATCCGCAACCGGCCGATGGGCATGGTGCTGCTGTCCGGGTTCGCCCTGCTCGAGGTGGCCCTGCTCGTCCAGGCCGGGCTCGTGATCGCGGCGGTGGCCGGCGGCGCGGGGCCCGGCGACAAGGTGACGCTGTTCGGCTACATCGGCGGCGGGGTGCTGATCCCGCCCGCCGGGGTGTTCCTGGCGCTGGCCGAGCGGAGCAGATGGGGGCCGGCGATCCTGGTCGTGGCCGGGTTCGCGATCGCGGTGATGAACGGGCGCCTGATGCAGATCTGGCAGGGCGTGGCGTGAGCGCGCCCATCAGCTCCGGGCCGGGGCGTGCCCTGATCGCCGTCTACGGGCTGTTCTCGCTGGCCGCGGGCGCGCGGGCGGCCGTGCAGATCGCAGGCCGGTTCTCCGAGGCGCCGCTGGCCTACACGCTGTCGGCTTTCGCGGCGCTGGTCTACATCGTGCTCACCGTGGCGCTCGCGCGCGGCGCCCGCCGCCTCGCGCTGGTCGCGCTCGGCATCGAGCTGGCCGGGGTGCTGATCATCGGCACCGCCAGCCTGGTGGATCCGGCGGCGTTCCCCGACGAGACGGTCTGGTCGGCGTACGGCAGGGGTTACCTGTTCATCCCCCTCGTGCTGCCGCTGGTGGGCCTCTACTGGCTGCTGCGCCGTCGATGACGGCGGCCGGTACGGCGTTATCGCCGTGCCCGCCGGGGCAGTGGCTGATCCCATGAGCAGTATCGAACACTCCGTAGACGTAGAGGCCCCCATCTCGGCGGCCTACAACCAGTGGACGCAGTTCGAGAGCTTCCCCGAGTTCATGGAGGGCGTGGAGTCGGTCAAGCAGATCGGCGACACGCGCACGGCGTGGGTGGTGGAGATCGCCGGTGTCAGGCGCGAGTTCGAGGCCGAGATCACCGAGCAGCACCCCGACCAGCGCGTGGCCTGGCGGTCGATCGACAAGCCGCACCAGGCGGGTGTGGTGACCTTCCACCGCATCGACGACACGAGGACCAAGGTCACGCTCCAGATGGAGTACGACCCCGAGGGCTTCGTCGAGACCGCGGGCGACTGGCTGCAGATCGTCCGCATGCGCGTCACGAACGACCTCGACCGCTTCAAGCAGTTCATCGAGTCGCGCGGCCGTGAGACCGGCGGCTGGCGCGGCGACGTTCCGGGACCCCACCAGCGCGGCTCCACCTACGGCGGGGAGCAGTCGGTGCCGCCCGGCACCGTGGGCGGCGGCGGCGCGCCTCCCGGAGGCACGCTCCCGCCTCCCGGGCCGGTGCCGCCGCACGACCCGCCGCCCGCGGGGCCGCGTCCCATGCTCTGACCGGCGCGTTCCCCGCTCGTGACCGGTGTTCGCCCCCGGGCCTCAGTCAGGCCCGGGGGCTTGTCGTCAGTCCTGCCGGTTTCCGCCGGTTCCGTCATCGGTCAGGAATAAATCGTGGTTTGAGTCCTGTTAGGCTGGTGATTCGTCCCATGACTTGATGAACGGAGGATCTCCGGCGCATGAGCGTGCTCGCCCAAGAGTCCAGAGGCCGTACCAGCCCTCTCGCCTGGCTGCTCGTCCTGGGGATCGTCCTCGCCGCGCTCAACCTGCGCACCGCCGTCACCAGCGTGGGACCGCTGCTCGACCAGCTCGCCGGAGCGCTCGGCATGTCGAGCGTCGGCACCGGCGTGCTCACGACGCTGCCGGTGCTGGCCTTCGCCAGCGTGGGCGCGATCACTCCTGCGCTGGCCAGGCGCGTGGGCGAGCACCGGCTGCTGCTGCTCGCCCTCGTCACGCTGGGCGTGGGCATGCTCATCAGGTCAATGGCGGGCTCGGCCGAGATATTCCTGCTGAGCAGCGCGGTCGCGCTGTCCGGCGGGGCCGTCGGCAACGTGCTCATCCCGACGCTGATCAAGCGGCACTTCCCGGCCCGCACCGGGATCATGACCACCGTCTACACCACGGCCCTGGCGGCCGGCACCATGCTCGCCGCCGCCGCGACCGTGCCGATCGAGCGCGCGTCGGGCGACTGGCACATAGCGCTCGGCGTGTGGGCCGCGCTGGCCGCCGTGGCCGCAGTCCCGTGGCTCGCGCTGCTGCGCAGCGAGCCGGAGCGCGACACGGGCGTCCGGGACACGGGCATGCGCGTGCTGGTCAGGAGCCGGCTGGCGTGGATGGTGGCGATCTATTTCGGCACCCAGTCGATGATCGCGTACGTGATGTTCGGCTGGCTCCCCACCATCCTCACCGACAGCGGCTACACCACCTCGCAGGCCGGGCTCATCCTCGGGGTGTTCACCGCGCTGAACATCCCGGTCTCCATCGCCACGCCCATGGTCGCCTCCCGCTTCCGCGACCAGCGACCCGTCGTGGTGGGACTCGTGGGGTTCTACACGGCCGGTTTCCTCGGGCTGTGGTTCGGGTCCGCGTCCATGGCGCTGGTCTGGATCGTGCTGGTGGCCGTGGGCATGGGGTCGTTCCCGCTGGCCCTGATGATGCTGGCGCTGCGCACCCGTACGCCGGAGGCCACCGGCGCGCTGTCGGCCTTCGGGCAGAGCACCGGCTACCTCATCTCGGGCGCGGGACCGCTGCTGGTCGGTGTGCTGCGCGAGGCCACGGGCGGGTGGGCGCTGCCGTACACGATGATCTTCCTGGTCCTCGTGGCACAGCTCTGCACCGGCCTGTACGCCGGCGGCGACCGCTATCTGGAGGACGAACGCCGGCTCGCCACCGCTGGGAAGATCGGCGCATGAGATCCACCGTCGTCACCTTCCCGTCCGGCCGGACCAGCGGCCGCTCGCGGATCGCGGGGGTCGTGCCGGTGGGGGACCGGCACGGCCTGGCCGTCGCCGAGACGCCCTTCCATCCCCTCGACCACACCTGGCCCGACCAGCCCGCCGATCGCGGGACGATCGCGGGCATGCCGGTTCTCGACTGCGTCACAGGGGCCCTGTCGAGCTCCGGCGAGGCCTTCGTGGGCGGGGACATCCCGGTGCGGCGCGGCGCCGAGGGGTGGGAGTGGCTGGTCCTGCACGTCACCTCGGAGCCCCTGCCCGTGGGGGCCGAGGTGGAGCTGGCGGTCGACGCCGGCTTCCGCGCGGGACTCTCGGCCGGCCACACCGCCTGTCACCTGGCCGCGCTCGCCCTCAACGCGGCGCTGGCCGATCGCTGGCGCAAGGAGCCGGCGCTCGACGGGCTCGGCCGGCCCGACTTCGACCAGGCGGCGATCACGTCGTCCCGGATCGTTCCGTACGGCAGCGTGGACGTCTACCGCCTGGGCAAGTCGCTGCGGAAGAAGGGGTTCCCGGCCGAAGGGCTGGACCCGGCGCAGGTCGCCCGGCGCGTGAACGAGCAACTCGCCGCGTGGGTGGCCGCCGGGGCGCCGGTCGCCATCGACGTGCCGGGGCCGGAGCTGACGGCCCGGCGCACGTGGCGGTGCTCCTTGCCGGAGGGCGAGGCGTCCATCCCGTGCGGCGGCACCCACGTGCGCGGCACAGGAGAGCTGGGGCGGATCGAGGTTTCTCTCACGCTGGAAGAGGCGGCCCTGACCATGCGCACCACCTGCGCCTAGCGAAACCCGCACCGATACGTCGTCAGCACCTGGAGGAACTGGAGGCGGCGCACGTCTCCAGCGCCCGCGCGCAGGGCTGGTCCTGGGAGCGGATCGCCGACGCGCTGGGAGTGCGGCGGCAGACCGTGCACCGCAAGCACGCCCGCAGGACGAGGAGGTAGGACGTGTTCGCCTGACCGGTCAGCCGGCCTCGCTCGCCGCCGGCTCCAGATGTGCGATCTTGTCCGGGTTGGCCATGAGGTAGACCGTACTGATCTTCCCGTCCCTGACCTCCAGTGAGATGACCGACACCACCCGCCCGGCCCCCGAGATCATGATCGCCGGAGCGTTGTTCAGCACCGCCATGCCGAGCGAGATGTCCTCCCCCTGCGACAGCCCGACCGACGTCAGGAAGCGGGCGAGGTTCGCCGGGCGGCCGATCGACAGCAGGAAGCGGCCGACGTTCTGCGCCCCCGTGATGGTCCGCAGCGCGGCCCTGGCCTTGCCGCCGCCGTCGGTGACCATCGTGATCTCGTCGGCGAACATCGCGATCAGCGTGTCCAGGTCTCCCTCGGCCGCGGCGTTGACGAACCGCTCCGTCATCCGCCTGCGCTGCTCGCGGTCCACGTCGAACCGCGGCCGCTTCTCGCGTACGTGCTCGCGCGCCCGCCGGGCGAGCTGCCTGGTGGCCGGTTCGCTGCGTGCGATGATCTCCGCGATCTCGGCGAACGGCAGGTCGAACGCCTCCCGCAACACGAACACGGCCCGTTCGAGCGGCGACAGCGTCTCCAGCACCACGAGCAGCGCCAGCTCCACGGACTCGGCCAGCTCGGCGTGCTCGGCCGCGTCGGGGGCGGTGCTGATCGGCTCGGGCAACCACGGCCCGATGTACGACTCGCGCCGCGACTTCGCCCACCGCAGCCGGTCGATGGCCAGCCGCGACGTCACTCGGACCAGGTAGGCCTTGGCGTCGCCGACGCCCGCCTCGTCCACCCCCGACCAGCGCAACCACGCCTCCTGGACGACGTCCTCGGCGTCGGCCACGCTGCCGAGGATCCGGTACGCGACGGCGACCAGCAGGCTCCTGTGCTCCTCAAACGTCGACATGACGTCTAAGACGTATCACGGGCGCTCCGGTGTGACACAAGGGCTCCGGAACTCCGATACACTTGGTGATCGCAAGGGGCTATAGCGCAGTTGGTAGCGCGCCTCCATGGCATGGAGGAGGTCTGGGGTTCGAATCCCCATAGCTCCACCACCCCTTCAAAGGCCGCTCTCCGGAGTGGCCTTTTCCCGTTGTGGCCCTCTTCGCCACGTCGGGGCAGGCCGAGCCGATCCCGGCCGCGCAGGTCAGTGCCCACTCGGAGACGCGCGATCGAGCCAGTCGGCGACGAGCGCGGCGACGAGGTCGGGCCGCTCGTGCAGGAGCGCGTGCCCGGCGCCTTCGATCACGGCGAGGCCGGCCTGCGGGTAGCGCTCCAGCAACCGCACGGCGTCGGCGTACCCGACGGTCGAGTCCTGTCGCCCGGCCACGATCAAGGACGCCGGTGAGAAGGTGTCCTGGCGGACGTCGATGGCCCATCCGGCGAAAATGCGCCCTGTCGCGAGCTCGTCGGCGAGTGCCGTGCAGGGAACAACGCGGTCCCGGTACCGGCGGGCGGTGGCGCGGGTGCGCACGACGAAATACTCCTCGAATCCCGGCCGGTCCTCCGGCCCGAGGTCGTCGCAGGCGTCGTGGTCCTGGCGAACCACCGTGGGCGCGGGCACGTCCGTCGACTGCTCCGCGAGGGGGCATATCAGCGCCAGGCCGAGCACCACGCCGGGCCGTCGTGCGGCGACGCCCCGGGCGAGGTAGGCGCCGTAGGAATGTCCGAGCACGAGGGCCGGCCCTCCCGCCACGCGCTCGATGAAGTCGCCGAGCAGGTCCACGACATCGTTGTTGCCGGTCAGGCCGTCGCTCGTCGAGTGGCCCATGCCAGGCAGGTCCGGATAGATCCGGCGGTACCCGTCTCCTGGGACGATGGCCTCCATCGCCGCCTCGATCTCGCGGTGATCGACTCCCGCGCCGTGCAGGGCGACCAGCGGCACGCCGGTCCCGTGTTCGACGTAGTGGACTGTGGCCTGCTTGATCAGGCACTCCATGCTTTCTCCCTGATGACCGGTCATCGCTCACGCCGTCCTGCCGGCCCGGGTCTCTCGTGTGCTCGCGGGCTTCTCCGCGGTGACCAGCCAGGCCCGCGCGCCGAGCCGGATCTCGCCGGCGGGGTCGCGGCGGTCGTTCAGTTCGGTACGCAACGTCGCAAGAGCGGCCTTCCGCCGGGCGGAGGTCAGCTCGGCCAGGCGGGCACTGGAGTACCAGCTCACGAACTCCACCGCTTCGTCCAAGTCTGTGCCGTAGCGCACCGCCTTCTCGATGGGGCGCAGGCGGACCCGCGCAAAGCCGACGGAGCGTAGGAGTTGCCGGGTGGCGCGCTCGTCGGCGAGGGAGAACGGCCCGATCTCGGGAGCCGGCCGGCCCGGTGGTCCGAAGACCCCGTCGAACACGCGGTCGGCGAGCACCGCCCACTCATTGCGCAGCCGCCCCTGCCAGGCCAGGAACACGAGTCGCCCGCCGGGGCGCAATGCCCGCCGCAGGTTGCCGAACGCGGCCGGTGGGTCGCCGAAGAACATCACTCCGAACCGGCTGACCACCACGTCGAAGGCCGGTCTCTGCCACGGGTGGGTCTGGGCGTCGGCACACAGGTAGCCGACGTTCTCGATCCCCGCCTCCCGGGCCGACCGCTCGGCGCGCGACAGTGAGCCGGCGCTGATGTCGATGCCGAGGACGCGGCCCGGAGCGGCTGCGGGCGCGAGGTCCCGGCTGGTGGCGCCGGCGCCGCACCCCACGTCGAGAATGTGCTCACCGGGCGCGGGCGCGGCAGCCGTCCGCAGCGGTTCCTCGTAGTCGAGCAGTTCGTGATCCAGGTCCATGGGCATACCCATCACCTCCGCGCCGGCTCATCGGTGGCCGCACAGACCTGTTCGGGGTCGCCGTTACGGCGCAGCCGGGTCGTCGTCATGGAAGCCACGCTAGGCCCGCAGGCTCATCGGGAAAAGCGATGATTGTCGATCAAGTCGATCGCTGTCACCGATGAACAGAGCTAGCCTTGGCTCATGCCCGACATCGAGCTGCGGCACCTGACCGCGCTGGCCGCCGTCGCCGACGAGGGGTCGTTCGGGCGGGCCGCCGCGCGGCTCGGCTACACCCAGTCGACCGTCAGCCAGCAGATCGCCGCCCTCGAGAAGGCGGCCGGCGGGGCCGTCTTCGACCGGCCGGGAGGACCCCGGCCGGTTCGCATCACCTCGCTGGGCGCGTTGGTGCTGGCCCGCGGGCGCGAGGTGCTGGCCAAGGCCGAGGAGATGACGGAGGCGATCGAGCGGTTCCAGGCCGGCGAGGGCCGCATCGACATCGGAACCTTCCAGAGCGTGACGAACGTGATCCTGCCGGTCGTCGTGCGGCGGCTGCACGAGGAGGTCCCCGGCTGCGACATCCGCCTGTCGGAGGAAGAGCCGGAGAACCCGCGGATCGGGGACCTCGATCTGCTGTTCTACGACGGGCGCCTCGACGGCGACGTCGAATCCGTCCACCTGCTCACCGAGCCCTACCTGCTCGTCGCCCGTGCCGGCGTCTTCCCCGACGGGCCCGTACCCGTGCGGGAGCTGCACGGCGCGCCGATGGTCGCCTGGCCACTGACCTGCGACCAGCCGGCCATGGAACAAGCCCTGGCCCGTGCCGGGGCCAGGCCGCGCATCGTGTTCCGCACGGCGAGCAACGAGGCCCTCCTGTCCATGGTGCGGGCCGGCATGGGATCGGCCGTGCTGCCCTGGCTCGCTGTCCACGGCGCCGGAGCCGACGAGGACGACCGGCTCCGCGTCCACGAACTACGCCCAACGCCTTCGCCACGCCGGATCCATGTGCACTGGCCGGCCGGGCGCAGCCACTCTCCGCTCGCCATCCGTACCATCCAGCTCGCCGCCGAGGCAGCGGCCGAGCTCGGGGCCCGGACGCCGTGACCGCTGTGGACGGCCGGTCCCGCAGGTGGCCGGGTGCGCGCGTAGGGTCGAGGGCATGACGATCTTTGGTCCTGCCCTCGACGTGCGCCCGTTGTTCCCGCGCGAGCGGCAAGCCCTGCTGGATCTGCTCGGCGGGCTCGCGCCGGAGGACTGGTCGCGGCCGACGGTCTGTCCCGGCTGGGACGTCCATGACGTGGTCGCCCACGTGCTCAACGACTACATGCGGCGGCTCTCCGGCAGCCGCGACGGCTACTTCCGTGCCGTCTTCGCCGACGACGAGACACTGCCCGCCTACCTCGCGCGCGTCAACGGGGAGTTCGTGGAGGCGCTGCGCCAGATCAGCCCGCGGGTGATGGGCGACCTGCTGAACATGCTGGGCCGGCAGCTCGACGACCTGTGGGCGGGCCGCGACCTGGACGGGCCCGCCGACCTGAACGTGTCCTGGGCCGCGACGGACGTCGGCAGTCCCGCGTGGCTCGACATCGGGCGCGAGTACACCGAGTTCTGGGTGCACCAGCAGCAGGTGCGCGACGCCGTCTCCGCTCCGGGAGCCGACGACCCCGAGCTGATGGGGCCGGTGCTGGACCTGTTCGCGCGGGCTCTGGCGTACACCCTGCGTGCCGAGGAGCGCCCGGAGGGGACGGCGGTCGAGCTGGAGGTGACCGGGCCGGCCGGCGGCCGGTGGTACGCCGTCCGGCGGGACGGCCGGTGGGAGATGGGCCCGGCCGGAGCGGAGCCCGCCGCCCGCGTCTCGATGGACCAGGACACCTTCTGGCGCCTGGCCACCCGGGGCATCACCCCCGAGCAGGCCCGCGAGCGCGCCGGCATGTCCGGCGACGCCGCGCTCGCCTCGGCGGTGACCACGCTGCTCGCGATCGTCGCCTGAGGGCGAGCGGCGACGGCACGTGTCCCGGACATGCGGGGCACCCTCGCGCGTGACGGGCGCGCCGGCCCGTCCGGGTCTACGTCCGGAAGTGCCGGTGGTGTCTGCTAGAAGTGCCGGTGGTGTCTGCGCGACCCCAACGTCTTGCCGAGGTGGAAACCGCCCGGCAGGTGCACCGACACATGACGGCGGCCGTCAGGGCCGGTCGTGACGCGGAAACGCCGGTTGCCGAAGCTGTGGCCGACGCCGTGCCGCGACAGGTTGATCCGGAACGGCCCCACTTTGATCGACTTGCGGTAGTGCCAGCCCAATGCCCCTCCTCCGGCTGCGTACGCTCATCCTGAGAACGACCGGGCGGCCCGACGGGTTCCTCGCCCCGCCGTGCCGTGCCTCCAGGAAGGAACCGCGTTCATGATCGTGATCGCCCACCTGAGCGACATCCACATCGGCGCCACTCCCGACGCCGTCGCCCGCGCCGACAGGGTCATGCGTTACCTGGACGCGCTGCCCTGCGACGAGCTGGACGCGGTGCTGGTGACCGGTGACATCGCCGACCACGGGCTGGCCGAGGAGTACGAGCAGGCGGGGAAGGTGCTCGCCTCGCGTCACGCCGTACTGACCTGTCCGGGGAACCACGACGTGCGGGCGGAGTACCGCCGGGTCCTGCTCGGCGAGCCCGAGCCCCGGCCGGGGCCCGTCAACCAGGTGCGGCGCACCTCCCGCGCGATCTACGCCATGTGCGACTCGTCCATCCCCGGCGAGAACGCCGGGCGGCTGGAGGAGGAGACGATCGCCTGGCTCGAAGGGGTGCTGGAGGGCGCCGACCTGCCGGTGTTCGTGGCGTTCCACCATCCGCCGGTGACGCTGCACAGCCCGCCGCTGGACGAGATCAGGCTGCACCGGCCGCAGCGCCTGGAGGCGTTGCTCGCCGGCCGCACGGACGTGCCGGCCGTGCTGACCGGCCACGCCCACACGCCGGCCGCCACCACGTTCGCCGGCCGGCCGCTGCTCGTCGCGCCCGGCGTCGTGTCCACGGTACGGCTTCCGTGGGAGGGCGGCACGACGCTCGGCAACTGCATCGACTTCGACCTGCCGCCGGCGCTCGCGTTCCACGTGCTCGACGACGACGGCCGGATGACCACGCACTACCGCGTCGTCCCGTGATGGCCTGGGGAGGGGGGGCGCCGTTCCCGCCGCTCGGCGTTCCGCCGGACGGACGTCACCGAGTGCGCCGGGACGTCGTAGGGGAGAAGTCGCACGCCAGGTCCGCGAACCCCGTCAAGGGCGGGCGCACGTGACCCGACCGTAATCCGGAGGGCCCTTGACGACACCCGTTGTTAACGTTCACAGTCGGGGCCAGATCGGCAAAGGAGCGTGGCGGCGGAACTCGCGTCCGCCGGCTCGCGGCGTGTTCAGGCAGGAGAAGGTGGCCGGCGGGAAAGTAGGAGGCGCTGGCGGCCGTACCGGCATGTTAGCGCTCACATAGGAAGGGACTCCCACGTGTTGAAGAGGATCTCGGCGCTGGTGCTCGCCGGGCTCACCGCGATGGCGGTGGCGGCGTGCGGCAGCGGTGGCGGCGGCGGTGTCAGTGGCAGTGACGGCGGCGGCTCCGGCGGCGGAGACGACGCGATCACCATGGGCTTCTCCCAGGTCGGGGCGGAGAGCGGATGGCGCACCGCCAACACGAAGTCCGTCCAGGAGTCCGCCGCGAAGGCGGGCATCACGCTCAAGTTCTCCGACGCCCAGCAGAAGCAGGAGAACCAGATCAAGGCCATCCGCTCCTTCATCCAGCAGAGGGTGGACGTCATCGCCTTCTCCCCGGTGGTGGAGTCGGGTTGGGACACGGTGCTCAAGGAGGCCCAGAACGCGAAGATCCCGGTCATCCTGACCGACCGCGCGGTGGACTCGAAGGACACGAGCCTCTACAAGTCCTTCCTCGGCTCGGACTTCATCGAGGAGGGCAAGAAGGCCGGCCAGTGGCTGGTGGAGGAGTACAAGGACGCCACCGACACGGTGAACATCGTCGAGTTGCAGGGCACGACCGGTTCGGCGCCCGCGAACGACCGCAAGGAGGGCTTCGCGCAGGTCATCGCGGCCGAACCGAAGTTCAAGGTCATCGCCTCGCAGACCGGTGACTTCACCAGGGCCAAGGGCAAGGAGGTCATGGAGGCCTTCCTGAAGTCGAACCCGGACATCGACGTGCTCTACGCACACAACGACGACATGGGCCTCGGCGCGATCGAGGCGATCGAGGGCGCGGGCAAGGTTCCCGGCGAGGACATCAAGATCATCACGGTGGACGCCGTCAAGGACGGCATGCAGGCGCTCGCCGACGGGAAGATCAACTACATCGTCGAGTGTTCCCCGCTGCTCGGCCCGCAGCTGATGGACCTGGCCAAGAAGGTCGTCAAGGGCGAGCAGGTGCCCGCCCGCGTGGTCACCGAGGAGACGACGTTCACCCAGGAACAGGCCAAGGAAGTCCTGTCCACCCGCCAGTACTGACCACCCGGCCGGGGCCGCCCTCGGCCCCGGCCCATCTGTGAAGAGGGAAGGCGTATGGCCGTACCCGCGCCGGTCCTGACGATGAGCGGGATCGGCAAACAATTTCCGGGCGTCAAAGCCCTGGACGGCGTGGACCTGCGGTTGTCACCCGGAGAGGTGCACGCGCTCATGGGAGAGAACGGCGCGGGCAAGTCCACCCTGATCAAGGTGCTCACCGGCGTGCACCCCGCCGACACGGGCACCATCGAACTCGACGGCGCCGCCGTGGCGTTCGGCAGCCCCCTGGAGGCGCGCCAGGCCGGCATCAGCACGGTCTACCAGGAGGTCAACCTCTGCACGAACCTCTCGGTCGCCGAGAACATCCTCATCGGCAGGGAACCGCGCCGCCTGGGCCGCATCGACTGGAGGCGCATGCGGGCCAGGGCCGCCGAACTGCTGTCGCGGCTGGAGCTGAGCCTGGACGTGGCGGCGCCGCTGTCGTCGTACTCGCCGGCGATCCAGCAGATGGTGGCGATCGCGCGGGCGCTCGACGTCGACGCGCGGGTGCTGATCCTCGACGAGCCCACCTCCAGCCTGGACGCGGGCGAGGTCGAGCAGCTGTTCATGGTGATGAGGCGGCTCAAGGAGGAGGGTATCGCCATCCTCTTCGTCTCCCACTTCCTCGACCAGATCTACGAGATCTCGGACCGGATGACGATCCTGCGCAACGGCCGGCTCGTCGGCGAGTACCCGACCAGCGAGCTCAGCCAGGTCCAGCTCGTCGCCAAGATGATCGGCCAGGAACTGGACGCGCTCGAACGCCTGCACGGCTCGGCCCGGGTCTTCGACCGCCCGCTGGTCGAGGCGCGCGAGCTCGGCAGGGCGGGCGCCATCGAGCCGTTCTCGCTCACCGTCCACGAGGGCGAGGTCGTGGGCCTGGCCGGCCTGCTCGGCTCCGGCCGTACGGAGATCGCGCGGTTGTTGTTCGGCGCGGACCACGCGAGCACCGGTGAGGTCGCGGTCGGCGGGGCGCCGGCGTCGTTGCGCACGCCGCGCGCGGCCATGAACCACAAGATCGCGTTCTGCTCGGAGAACCGCAAGGAGGACGGGCTCATCCCCGACCTCACCGTCCGGGAGAACATCATCCTGGCCCTCCAGGCCACCCGGGGCTGGACCCGCCCGGTGCCGAGGGACGTGCAGGACGAGCTGGTCGGCAGGTACGTCAAGGCGCTGCGGATCAGCCCGCCCAACCCCGAGCACCTCGTACGCGACCTCAGCGGCGGCAACCAGCAGAAGGTGGTGCTGGCCAGGTGGCTCATCCTGGAGCCGCGCCTGCTCATCCTCGACGAGCCGACCCGGGGCATCGACGTCGGCGCGAAGACCGAGATCCAGCGCCTGGTGGCGGAGTTGTCCGACGGCGGCGTGGCGGTGCTGTTCATCTCGGCGGAGCTGGAGGAGGTGCTGCGGCTCAGCCACAAGGTCGAGGTGCTGCGCGACCGCAGGCTGGTGGCCGAGCTGCCCAACGACGACGAGCTGACCACGGACGTGCTCATGGAGACGATCGCGAGCGGAGGCCGGGCCTCATGAGACGGCTGCTCTGGCCGGCGGCGGTCCTGGTGCTGCTGCTGGCGCTCAACGTCCTCTTCACCCCGAGCTTCCTCGCGATCCAGGTCAGGGACGGCCACCTGTACGGCAGCCTGATCGACATCCTGCGGTTCGGCGCCCCGCTCATCCTGGTCGCACTCGGCATGACGCTCGTCATCGCCACCGGCGGCATCGACCTGTCGGTCGGCTCGGTGGTGGCGATCGCCGGCGCCCTGGCGTGCCTGCGGATCAGCGAGGACGCCGGCGTGTTCGCGGCGGTGGCGCCGGCGCTCGGGCTCTGCCTGCTGCTGGGGGCGTGGAACGGGTTCCTCGTCGCGGGCGTCGGCATCCAGCCGATCATCGCCACGCTCATCCTCATGGTGGCCGGGCGCGGCCTGGCCCAGCTCATCACCGGCGGGCAGATCATCACCGTCAACAGCGAGGCGTACAAGATGATCGGCGGCGGCTACTGGCTGACCGTGCCGTTCGGCGTGCTGATCGTGCTGGCCGTGCTGGTGATCACCGCGTTCATGACCCGGCGGCTGGCGCTGGGCATGCTCATCGAGTCGGTCGGCGGCAACGCCGAGGCCAGCAGGCTGGCCGGCATCAGGTCGCGCGGGATCATCATCATGGTCTACGCGTTCGCGGCGCTCTGCGCGGGCGTGGCCGGACTGATGATCAGCTCGAACGTCTCCAGCGCCGACGGCAACAACGCCGGATTGTGGATCGAGCTGGACGCCATCCTGGCCGTCGTGATCGGCGGCACGTCGCTGGCCGGCGGCCGTTTCTCGCTGGCCGGAACCGTGATGGGCGCGCTCATCATCCAGACGCTGACCACCACCGTCTACTCGATCGGCGTGCCGCCGGAGACGACGTTGTTGTTCAAGGCGCTGGTCGTGACGGCGGTCTGCCTCATCCAGTCGCCGTCCTTCCGCGCCAAGGTGTTCCGCCGGCGGGGCCGAGGCGCGCCGCCGGGCGCCGTGGCCGAGGAGAAGGTGCGGGTGCGCGAGGAAGTGCCGCCGGACGGAGTGCGGTCATGAGCGGGCGGCGGCCCACGGCGACCGAGCCCGCCGTACGGAGTGAGGCGATGAGCATGAGCACGATGACACTGGGCCGCGCGGCCCTGCCCGTGAAATACCTGCCGGTGCTGGTGACCGGCTGCCTGCTCGTGGCCATGTTCGTGGTGGGCGGGATCCGCTATGAGGGGTTCGCCCACGGGCAGGTGGTGCTCAACGTCTTCATCGACAACGCGTTCCTGCTGGTCGTGGCGGTGGGGATGACGTTCGTGATCCTCACCGGGGGCATCGACCTGTCGGTGGGGTCGGTGGTGGCGTTGTCGACCATGGTCGCGGCCGGTCTGATGGCGGGGCCGGGGTGGCCTCCGTACGTGGTGATCCCGCTGGTGCTGGCGATCGGGTCGGGGCTGGGGCTGGTGATGGGGTACATCGTGCACGCCTTCGACATCCAGCCGTTCATCGTGACGCTGGCGGGCATGTTCCTGGCCCGGGGGCTGTGCTACACGATCGGGACCGACTCGATCCCGATCGAGGACGCCACGTTCACGGCGTTCGCCCAGACGAGGATCGACCTGTTCGCCGACCTGTGGATCTCGCCCAGCGTGGTGATCGCCGTGGTGGTGGTGCTCGTGGCGGCGTACGTGCTGCACTACACGCGGCTGGGCCGCTCGGTCTACGCGACCGGCGGCAACGAGCAGTCGGCGATGCTGATGGGCCTGCCCGTCGGCCGGACGAAGATCGCGGTCTACACGATCAGCGGCTTCTGCTCGGCGCTCGGCGGGGTGCTGCTGTCGTTCTACATGCTCTCCGGCTACGGTCTGCACGCGGTCGGCATGGAGCTGGACGCGATCGCGGCGGTGGTCATCGGCGGCACGCTGCTGACGGGCGGCAGCGGCTTCCTGTTCGGCACCGTGCTCGGCGTGCTCGTGCTCGGGCTGATCCAGACGATCATCAGCTTCCAGGGCACGCTGTCGTCCTGGTGGACGAAGATCTTCATCGGCCTGCTGTTGTTCGTCTTCATCCTCCTGCAGCGGGTCTTCTCGGCCCGTTCGCGCCGCTGACCTGCGAGGAAGCCGTCCGGGAACGTTACCGGCAGGTTATGAGGAACCGTTGACATTGTGTTTGTTAACGATAACAATCGGGCGGTGGTGACCGCGAGTCAGACCGTCCTCATCACGTTCCGTGATCAGCATCACCGTTTCATCGGCAGCCGCCGCGTCCAGCGCTGCCGCGACCCCCTTCGCGAGGAGATGACATGAGGTTGGCCCGAATCGGGGGCGTGGTGTCCGCCATCGCGCTCACCGTGACCATGACCGCCTGCGGGTCCAGCGTGAAGACCGTCGACGCCGAGGCTTCCGCCTCCGCCGCGGCCGGTAACGCCGGTGCCCTCATCGGCGTCACGATGCCCACCAAGTCGTCGGAGCGCTGGATCCACGACGGCGACAACGTCAAGGAGCAGCTCGAGAAGCTCGGCTACAAGGTCGACCTGCAGTACGCGGAGAACGACATCCCCACGCAGGCCAACCAGATCGAGAACCAGATCACCAAGGGCGCCAAACTCCTGATCGTCGCCTCGATCGACGGCACCGCGCTCACCAGCCAGCTCCAGCAGGCCGCCGACAACAAGATCCCGGTCATCGCCTATGACCGGCTGATCCGCAACAGCCCCAACGTCGACTACTACGCCACGTTCGACAACTACAAGGTCGGCGTGCAGCAGGCGACCTCGCTGCTCAAGGGCCTCGGCGTCGAGGACGGCGAGAAGGGCCCGTTCAACGTCGAGCTGTTCGGCGGCTCGCCCGACGACAACAACGCCACGTTCTTCTGGAACGGCGCCATGTCCGTGCTGCAGCCGAAGATCGACGACGGCACGCTCGTCGTCAAGAGCGGCCAGACCGACTTCAAGACCGCCGCGATCCTGCGCTGGGACCCGGCCACCGCGCAGAAGCGCATGGAGGACATCCTCACCAAGACCTACACCGGCGGCACCAAGGTCGACGGCGTGCTCTCGCCGTACGACGGCCTGTCGATCGGCATCCTGTCGGCGCTCAAGAGCTCCGGCTACGGCCGCGGCGACCAGGCGTACCCGATCGTGACCGGCCAGGACGCCGAGCTCGCCTCGGTCAAGTCGATCATCGCCGACGAGCAGTACTCCACCATCTTCAAGGACACCCGCGAGCTCGCCGCGCAGACCGTGAAGATGGCCGACGCCGTGCTCAAGGGCGGCAAGCCCGAGGTGAACAACACCGAGGACTACGACAACGGCAACAAGGTCGTGCCCTCGTACCTGCTCGAACCGGTGATCGTGGACAAGAGCAACTACAAGGACGTCATCGTCGGCAGTGACTACTACACCGAGGACCAGCTCAAGTAGGGTCCGGCGCCCCGGGGACCGGCCGGGTCCCCGGGGCCTCCCGGCTGCGAGCGAGGAATCATGACCGAGCAAATCTTGCGGATGAGCGGGATCACGAAGACGTTCCCCGGCGTCAAGGCGCTGCAGGACGTCAACCTGTCCGTACGGCGGGGCGAGATCCACGCCATCTGCGGCGAGAACGGCGCCGGCAAGTCGACGCTGATGAAGGTGCTGTCGGGCGTCTATCCGCACGGCTCCTACGAGGGCGAGATCACCTTCGAGGGACGGCGGTGCGAGTTCGGCGGCATCCGCGACAGCGAGCGCGCCGGCATCGTCATCATCCACCAGGAGCTGGCGCTCAGCCCGCAACTGTCGATCGCCGAGAACATCTTCCTCGGCAACGAGCGGGCCAGGCGCGGCCTGATCGACTGGAACCGTACCAACTACGAGGCCGCCACGTTGATGAAGCGGGTCGGGCTGCGGGAGAACCCGACGACGGCGATCGCCGACATCGGCGTGGGCAAGCAGCAGCTCGTCGAGATCGCCAAGGCGCTGGCGAAGGAGGTGAGACTGCTCATCCTCGACGAGCCCACCGCCGCGCTCAACGACGACGACTCCGCGCACCTCCTCGACCTGCTGCGCGGCCTGCGCGACGAGGGCATCACCTGCCTGATCATCTCCCACAAGCTCAACGAGGTGACCGCGATCGCCGACTCCGTCACGATCATCCGTGACGGCCGCACGATCGAGACCCTGGACATGCACGCCGACCAGGTCACGGAGGACCGCATCATCTCCGGCATGGTCGGCCGCGCGCTCGACAACCGCTTCCCGCCGCACGAGCCGTCGATCGGCGACGAAGTGCTGCGCATCGAGGACTGGACGGTGTACAGCCCCAACCAGCCCGACAGGAAGGTGGTCGACGGCGCCGCGCTCTCGCTGCGCCGCGGCGAGATCGTCGGCCTGGCCGGGCTGATGGGCGCCGGCCGCACGGAGCTCGCGATGAGCGTCTTCGGACGGACGTACGGCGTGCACATCACCGGCAAGATCTTCAAGGACGGCGAGCCGATCGAGGTCCGCAACGTCCAGGACGCCATCGGGCACGGCATCGCCTACGCCACCGAGGACCGCAAGAGGTACGGGCTCAACCTGATCGAGGACGTCAAGCGCAACATCAGCGCCGCCGGGCTGCGCGGGATGTCGAAGCGCGGCTGGGTCGACGAGATGCGGGAATATCGCGTCGCCGAGGAGTTCCACAAGAGCATGAACATCAAGGCGCCCAGCGTGTCGAGCGTCGTCGGCCAGCTGAGCGGCGGAAACCAGCAGAAGGTCGTGCTGTCGAAGTGGATCCTCACCGAGCCCGACGTGCTCATCCTCGACGAGCCCACCCGCGGCATCGACGTCGGCGCCAAGTACGAGATCTACACGATCATCAACCGCCTGGCCGACCAGGGCAAGGCCGTGCTCGTGATCTCCTCGGAGCTGCCTGAGCTGCTGGGCCTGTGCGACCGCATCTACACCCTCTCCGAGGGGCGTGTCACGGGCGAGGTGCCGCGCCGGGACGCCACGCAGGAACGCCTCATGCACCTCATGACCAAGGGACAGGAGTAGCTCACATGAGCAGCATCACGCCCGCCGACCTGGAGGTCGGCGCCAAGGGCGACGGAGAGCCGCCCCGGCGGCCGGGCCGGGTGTCGCTCGGCGGACTGTCGCTGAACCTGCGGTCGAGCGGCATCTACATCGCCTTCGCGCTGATCGTGGCGCTGTTCTCGGTGCTGACCGACGGCGCCCTGCTCACGCCGCAGAACATCTCGAACATCATCGTCCAGAACTCCTACGTGCTGATCCTCGCCATCGGCATGATCCTCGTCATCATCGCCGGGCACATCGACCTGTCCGTCGGCTCGGTGGTCGCGGTCACGGGCGGGCTGGCCGCGGTGCTCATGGTCAACATGAGCGTGCCCTGGCCGCTGGCCCTGCTGATCACCCTGCTGGCGGGTGCCCTCATCGGGGCCTGGCAGGGCTACTGGATCGCCTATTTCGGCCTTCCGGCGTTCATCGTGACGCTGGCCGGCATGCTGCTGTTCCGGGCGCTGACCCTGACCGTGCTCGGCAACCAGGGCATCGGCCCGTTCCCCGACCAGGTCCGCACCCTCGCCAACGGCTTCACCAGCGGCTATCTCGGCAACATCGGCCTCGGCCCGCTGCTCGGTGGCGCCGACCTGTTCAGCCTGCTGGTCGCCATCGTCGCCGTCGCCGGCATGGTCGCCGCCCAGTGGCGCTCCCGCGCCGCCCGCCAGGGGTACGGGCAGGTGGTCGACCCGATGCCGGTGTTCGTGCTGAAGATGGCGGCCGGCGCTGCGCTGATCCTCTTCCTCGTCGTGCAGCTGGCCCGGTTCAACAACCTGCCGTGGGTGCTGGTGCTGCTGGCCGTGCTCGTGCTGGCGTACTCGCTGATGGCCAACAAGACGGTGTTCGGCCGGCAGATCTACGCCATCGGCGGCAACCTCCAGGCAGCCGTCATGTCCGGCGTGCGCGTCAAGTCGGTGGTTTTCTGGATCTTCGTGAACATGGGCGTGCTGTCGGCCGTCGCCGGGATCATCTTCGCCGGCCGGCTCAACCAGGCGGGTCCCACCGCAGGCAACGCCTTCGAGCTGGACGCCATCGCGGCGGCCTTCATCGGCGGGGCGGCCGTCCAGGGAGGCGTCGGTAAGATCGTCGGCGCGATCACCGGCGGCCTCATCATGGCCGTCATCAACAACGGCATGTCCCTGATCGGCTCGCCGAGCGAGCGGGTCATGCTCGTCAAGGGCGCCGTCCTGCTCGCCGCGGTGGCCTTCGACGTGTGGACCAAGCGCAGGGCGGGCGCCGCGCGCTAGCCGCGACCCTGTCCGGCCGAGTGAAAGGAGAGACCGTGACGACCCCCAAGCGCCGCCTGCCCGTCATGGCCGACGTGGCCAAAGAAGCGGGCGTGTCGCACCAGACGGTCTCCCGGGTGCTCAACGACCACCCGAACGTCCGGGCCGACACCCGCGCCCGGGTGGAGGAGGCGATCATCCGGCTGGGCTACCGGCGCAACCTGGTCGCCCGCGCCCTGGTCACCAGACGGTCGAGGACGCTCGGCGTGGTGAGCTTCGACACCACGCTGTACGGCCCGGCCAGCACGATGTACGGCATCGAGCAGGCGGCCAGGAGCGCCGGCTACTTCGTCAGCATCGTCAGCCTGAAGTCGATCGACGCGGCCGGCGTGCGCGACGCCATCGACTACCTCGCCGAGCAGGGTGTCGACGGCGTGGTGGTGGTGGCCCCGCAGCGCTCGGCCGCGCGAGCCCTGGAGAACCTGCCGTCCGGCATGCCGGCGGTGGCGGTCGAGGGCACGCACGACGCGGACGTCGCGGTGGTGTGCATCGACCAGGTCGAGGGCGCCAGGCTGGCCACGCGGCACCTGCTGCAGCTGGGACACGAGACCGTGTGGCACGTCAGCGGCCCGCCCGACTGGCTGGAGTCCGAGGGCCGCGAACGCGGCTGGCGTGCCGCGCTGGAGGAGGCCGGCCGGGACGTGCCCGAGCCGCTGGCCGGCGACTGGAGCCCGCGCGCCGGCTACGAGGCGGGCAAGAGCCTGGCCCGGATGGACGGCGTCACGGCCGTCTTCGCGGCCAACGACCAGATGGCGCTCGGCGTGCTGCGCGCCCTCAGCGAGGAGGGAGTGCGCGTCCCCGACCAGATCAGCGTGGTGGGCTTCGACGACATCCCCGAGTCGGAGTTCTTCTCGCCGCCGCTCACCACGGTCAGGCAGGACTTCGACGTGGTGGGCCGGCACTGCATCGAGGTGCTGCTGCGGCAGATCGACACCGGTCCCACCGCGCACGAGCGCCTGGTCGTACGCCCCATCTTCGTCGTGAGGTCGAGCACCGCCCCAACTCGGTAGATGATGGGGATGCCCCCGGATAACCCCTGGAGTCCCATGTGAACGCTAACAGCTACGTGGTCGGAGTGGACTTCGGCACCCTCTCAGGGCGTGCCGTCGTCGTCCGCGTGCACGACGGCGCCGAGCTGGGCAGCGCCGTCCACGAGTACACCCACCGCGTCATCGAGACCGAACTGCCCGGCTCCGGCGTACGGCTCGGCCCCGACTGGGCCCTGCAGTCGCCGCAGGACTGGATCGACGTGCTCAGGACCGCCGTCCCCGAGGCGGTCGCCGCCGCGGGCGTCGCGCCCGAGCAGGTGATCGGCATCGGCACCGACTTCACCGCCTGCACCGTGCTGCCCACCACCGCCGACGGCACGCCCCTGTGCACCGAGACGCCGGCCGAGCCGCACGCCTGGCCCAAACTCTGGAAACACCACGCCGCACAGCCGCACGCCGACCGGATCAACGACCTCGCCGCGCGCCGGGGCGAGAGCTGGCTGCCGCGCTACGGCGGCAAGATCTCCTCCGAGTGGGAGTTCGCCAAGGCCCTGCAGGTGCTCGAAGAGGCCCCCGACGTGTACGCCAGGGCCGAGCGCTGGATCGAGGCCGCCGACTGGATCATCTGGCAGCTCACCGGCGTCGAGAGCCGCAACGTCTGCACCGCCGGCTACAAGGGCGTCTTCCAGGACGGGCGTTACCCGTCGGAGGAGTTCCTCGCCGAGCTCAACCCCGGCTTCGCCGGGTTCGCCGCCAAACTCGCCACCGGGCAGGTCGGCGACCAGGTCGGCGGCGTCACGCTGGCCCCGCTCGGGGGCCTGGCCGGCCGGCTGACCGCGCGGGCCGCCGGATGGACCGGGCTGCCCGAGGGCGCCGCCGTGGCCGTCGGCAACGTGGACGCCCACGTCACCGCGGCCGCCGCCGACGCCGTGCGGCCCGGGCAGATGGTGGCCATCATGGGCACCTCGACCTGCCACATCATGCCCAGCGACCAGCTCGCCGAGGTGCCCGGCATGTGCGGTGTCGTCCAGGACGGCATCGTGCCCGGCCTGTGGGGGTACGAGGCCGGGCAGTCCGCGGTCGGCGACATCTTCGCCTGGTTCGTCGACTCCTTCGTCGACTCCCTGGGCGCGGACGGGCACGAGCAGCTCACCTCGCTGGCCGAGAAGCAGGCCGTGGGGCAGCACGGGCTGGTCGCGCTCGACTGGTTCGGCGGCAACCGTTCGGTGCTCGTGGACCACAACCTCTCCGGGGTGATCGTCGGCCAGACGCTGGCCACCAGGCCGGAGGACGTCTACCGCGCCCTCATCGAGTCCACCGCGTACGGCGCCCGCATGATCGTGGAGACGTTCGAGCAGTCCGGCGTGCCGGTCGAGGAGTTCGTCGTCGCCGGCGGCCTGCTGAAGAACCCCTTCCTCATGCAGGTCTACGCCGACGTGCTGCGCCGCCCCCTGTCGGCCATCGGCTCCGACCAGGGGCCCGCGCTCGGCTCCGCCATCCACGCCGCCGTCGCCGCCGGCGCCTACCCCTCCATCGAGGAGGCGGCCGCGGCCATGGGCCGGCGCAAGGAGGCCGCGTACGTGCCCGACCAGGCCCGCGCCGACGCCTACGACCGGCTCTACGCCGAATACCGCAGACTCCACGACTTCTTCGGAGACGGACACATGCTGCACACCCTGCGCGCCATCAGGAACGAGGCCCACTCATGAGCCTGGAGGGACTCGAGCTGGGGGAAGCCGGAGCTTCGGGCGACCGAGCCGCCGGACGGCGTGAGGCCATCCGTACCACGGTCGCCGGACTGCACGCCGAGCTCGTCCGGTACGGCCTGGTCGCCTGGACCGCCGGGAACGTCTCCGGGCGGATCCCGGGGGAGGACCTGTTCGTCATCAAGCCGTCCGGCGTCTCCTACGACGAGCTGAACGCCGGCAACATGGTCGTGTGCGACCTCGACGGCGATCTCGTCGAGGGCGAGCACGCGCCGTCCAGCGACACCGCCGCGCACGCGTACGTCTACCGCAACATGCCCGACGTGGGCGGTGTCGTGCACACCCACTCCACGTACGCCTCGGCGTGGGCGGCCCGCGGCGAGGCCATCCCGTGCGTGCTGACCGCCATGGCCGACGAGTTCGGCGGGGAGATCCCGTTGGGCCCGTTCGCCCTGATCGGCGACGACTCGATCGGCCGGGGCATCGTGGAGACGCTCAAGGGCCACCGGTCGAAGGCCGTGCTCATGCAGAACCACGGGGTGTTCAGCATCGGCAAGGACCCCAGGGCCGCGGTGAAGGCGGCCGTGATGTGCGAGGACGTGGCCCGTACCGTGCACGTGGCCAGGCAGCTCGGCGAGCCGCTGCCCATCCCGCAGGACGACATCGACCGCCTCTACGACCGCTACCAGAACGTCTACGGACAGAGGAGCCCGCGTTGAACATCTGGTTTCTGACCGGCAGCCAGGGACTTTACGGTGAGGACACGCTGCGCCAGGTGGCCGAGCAGTCGCGGCGGATCGCCGAGCAGCTGCCCATGCCGGTGGAGTGGAAGCCGGTGCTCACCGACGCGGCGGAGATCCGGCGCGTCATGCTCGACGCCAACGCCGACGACTCGTGCGGGGGCGTGATCGCGTGGATGCACACGTTCTCGCCGGCCAAGATGTGGATCGCCGGGCTCGACGCGCTGCGCAAGCCGCTGCTGCACCTGCACACGCAGGCCAACGTCGAGCTGCCGTGGAGCTCCATCGACATGGACTTCATGAACCTCAACCAGGCCGCGCACGGCGACCGGGAGTTCGGCCACGTGCAGACCCGCCTCGGCGTCGCGCGTAAGACCGTGGCCGGGCACGTCAGCGACCCGTCCGTGGCCGGGCGCATCCTCACCTGGGTACGCGCCGCCCGCGGCCTGGCCGAGGTGCGCACGCTGAAGCTGGCGCGCTTCGGCGACAACATGCGCGACGTGGCCGTCACCGAGGGCGACAAGGTGGAGGCGCAGCTGCGCTTCGGCGTCTCCGTCAACACCTACGGCGTCAACGACCTGGTCGAGGCCGTGGACGCCGCCGCCGACGCCGACGTGACGGCGCTGGTCAAGGAGTACGCCGACCAGTACGCCGTCGCTCCCGAGCTGCTCGGCGAGCGTCACGAGTCGCTGCGGTACGCGGCGAGGATCGAGCTGGGCCTGCGCGGTTTCCTGGAGGCCGGCGGCTTCAAGGCGTTCACCACGAACTTCGAGGACCTCGGCGGCCTGCGCCAGCTGCCGGGCCTGGCCGTGCAGCGGCTCATGGCCGACGGCTACGGTTTCGGCGGCGAGGGCGACTGGAAGACGTCGGTGCTGCTGCGCACCCTCAAGGCCATGACGCCCGGCGGCACCTCGTTCATGGAGGACTACACCTACCATCTGACGCCCGGCGAGGAACTGATCCTGGGCGCGCACATGCTGGAGGTCTGCCCGTCGATCGCCGCCGGCACCCCGTCGTGCGAGATCCACCCGCTCAGCATCGGCGGCAGGCAGGACCCGGTCAGGCTCGTCTTCGACGCCGAGCCCGGCCCCGGCATCGTGGTCGGGCTGGCCGACATGGGCGAGCGGTTCCGGCTGGTCGCCAACGAGATCGACGTCGTGGCCCCGCCGCAGCCGCTGCCCCGGCTGCCCGTGGCCCGCGCGGTGTGGCGTCCCCGCCCCGACCTGCGCACGTCCACGGAATCGTGGCTCACCGCGGGCGCGCCCCACCACACGGTGCTGTCCACGGCCGTCGGCCGCGACGAGCTGACCGACCTGTCCGACATGCTCGGCGTCGAACTCGTGGTCATCGACGCGGGGACGACGACCGAGCGGTTCGCCAAGGAACTGCGCTGGAACCAGGCGTACTACCGCCTGGCCCAGGGGTTCTGATCGCCGCACACCAGGGGCTCGGGGCGCGGGCGCGCAACGCTCGCGCTCCCCGCCGCCCCGGCGGGATCGACCATGAACGACTGTGGCAAGGTGAAGGCCGTGACGCTGACCAACTGGGCGGGCAACACCGCCTTCCGCGCTCGAAACGTGCACCATCCCACCTCCCTCGACCAGCTTCAGCGGCTCGTCGCCGCCGGCGCCCACGTGCGGGCGCTGGGCAGCGCTCATTCGTTCAACACGGTCGCCGACGCCACCGGCGACCTCGTGGTCCTGGACCGCATGCCCGACGCCGTGGAGATCGACAGTGCGGCGGCCACCGTCAGGGTGCCGGCGCGCATGACGTACGCGCGGCTCGCGCCCGTGCTGCACGAAGCGGGGTTCGCGCTGGCGAACATGGCCTCGCTGCCCCACATCTCGGTCGCGGGCTCGGTCGCGACCGGAACCCACGGCTCGGGGGAGGGCATCGCCTGCCTGGCCGCCGCCGTGTCCTCGCTCGACCTCGTCACCGCCGACGGCTCCCTGCTGACGCTCTCCCGCGGCGACGCCGACTTCCCCGGCGCGGTGGTCGCGTTGGGCGCGCTCGGCGTCGTCACGTCGCTCACGCTCGACCTGGTGCCCGCCTTCGAGCTGCGCCAGTACGTACGCGAAGGGCTGCCCGCGGACGCGCTCGGCGACTTCGACGCGATCATGTCGAGCGGCTACAGCGTCAGCCTCTTCACCGACTGGCGTGACACCCGCGTCTGGCTGAAGCGCGCCGACGAGCTGACCAGCCCCGACTGGTACGCCACCCGCCCCGCCGACGGC